>JAGDXV010000031.1 GCA_023261805.1 Candidatus Parvarchaeota archaeon
CTAACAATCAGGTTGTTACAACTATATCAGGCACTCCTGCGACTCCTGATTGTATAAATTACGGACCGCTTGGAAGTTTGTGTTGAGTTCGTGATTGGAAATCAAGAATAAATAGAACTTAATTTTTGTTTTTAACTAATCCGCTGAGAATTCCCCTTTCGTAAGATAAGGGGATGAAAGGCGGTAATGATAAGTATTTATGGAAAAAACGATGGACAAAACAAAAAGTATGATGTTGAAGCGAGAAGCCCTACGCGGAAGCTCGGGATAGTTCACTGTAGAGGAAGCTTTTCATTTGCAAAGTTAAATATTGGAGATGAAAGGAATTATTAATGGAAGTAGTGCCTGTTGGGTCCCTGAAGTTTAAGAATGAAGGTGTAATAAACGACCAAAAATTCTACGTCACTGCACAGGATATACTAAAAGATCAGGGCTTCTCTGTGATGGAGACTGCATATATACAGTTTGGCGGTGGAAATTATCATGTCGAATGGGTCGCGACAAAGATCATAGACGATTATATGTCCTACAGGATCAACATCGTCCTGGAATTTACAGGTTTAGCTGACGCCACGATCACAAAAGGAGGTCAGCAGATAAAGGTGAGAACAGGGACCATATCCGTTGAATTTAATTATTCCGTGCTTTTGGACTATCTGAACAAATGGACAACAGGAATCTCGAAGATCGTCAAGCCAGTGTATGATAAGATGAACTCAGAGGCTCTGAATTCAAGGAAAGCCGAGCTTGAGAGAGAAGTTCAAGACATAAAGGCAAAAATGCAGAACAATATTTCTGTAGCTGTTTGATGGTCAAGTATTATTTATCGGCATTAGATTTTCTGAAGTGGATAGAGGAGATTGGGCCTTATATTAACGGTGGAAGGCTAAGGGATGTCAGGAGCGAGAAAGGAGAACTTTTTATACTGATATATAATGGTGAGGATTATTGGATAAGAGTCGTTCCGGGGAGTCATATTTTAATTCAGAGGGAAAAACCTACAAACACCGAGCAATTCAAGTTCAATCAGAAGATTAGGGATGAACTATACAATAAAAAGGTAGAGATAAAGATGCACGATTCGGATAGGATAATAGAGTTGGTGAGTGGGAATATAAGGCTTATTTTTGAACTTTTTTCAAATGGGAATGTTTCGCTCGTGAAAGACGACAAAATAGTGTGGGCGATGTTCTACAGGGATTACGTCTCTCGAAAGATAGGAGCGGGAGAGAGCTACAAATATCCAGCTGAAACCTTCAATTGGTTGGAGCTCAGCAGGGACAGTTTCTTGGAGACGGTTAAAAGATCAAACAGAGGCAGCCTAGTAAAGGCCTTAGCCGTGGACATTTCATTGGGGGGTCAATATTCGACCGAAGTCTGCTTCAGAGCAGGATTGAAAGGGGATGAAAGTATAACTTCCCTATCCGATGAGACTTTGACGAAGCTTTATGACATCCTGGAAAAGATAATCAAGGAAGAGAAAAGACCAAACATAATAAATGATTCGATTTTTTCATCGATTGAACTATTTCATGTCGATGGAAAGAAGCAATATTTTGACAGTATCAATGAAGGAATGAAGACCTTCTTCTCCATCGGTAAAAAAGAGGAAAAAAAGCAAGATTTTTCGGAAAAGATACTTTTGGCGATAAAAGACAAGGAAGAGACAATAAACTATATAAATGAACATTTTGACGAAATATCTGCTTTGATAGATTTATCAAGGGATTCTTCCATCCCCATAGAAAAGAGGATCGCTGAGCTTAAAGAAAAAGGCTGGATCTTGAACGGAAAGAAACTGTCAAATTTAGACAGACACATTGAAATAGACATCACGCTTCCATTGAACAAAACGATAGAGAAGGCATACCTAGACGTGAAAAAACTTAAAAAGAGGCTTGAGGCTTCCAATTTAAAGAGACCGGAGAAACTTGAGAGCGGCAGCGTAGATGCATGGTATAGCAAATTCAGATGGTTTTATACATATAATGGAAAGCTGGCGGTTATAGGCAGGGACAACAATCAGAACATCGCCTTGATCAAGAAGTATTCCTTGCCGGAAGATGTAGTATTGCATGCCGATATTTTTGGTAGCCCTTTCTGTGTGCTGAAGTCAGGTGCATCAGCGGACGAGAGGGATATTCTTGACGCAGCCACTATGGTAGCCTCCTATTCTTCTGCTTGGAAGGAAGGATCGGCTGCTGTGGATGTTTATTATGTCAAGCCGGAGCAGGTAACCCTTTCTCCGCCAAGCGGGGAAAGCCTGAAGAGGGGAGCATTTTACATAAGCGGCAAGAGAAATTATATTAAGAAAGTTCCACTTATACTGTGCTTAAATCTGAGAATTGACCAAGGAAAGTATTTTCTTTCGGTTTCAGCGTCTCCTCAGGAAAAGAACTATTTCATCCTTAAGCCTGGTGATAAAAAGCGGAAGGAGGTGATAGATAGAATCCATGAATTGATCATCAGCAAGCTTGAGGCTGATATCAGAAAGGATGACATAGACAAACTTTTGCCAAATGGTGAGTGTTCGTTGAGTTTAGTCCATTTAGTGGGTTCTAAATGAATTCGCTGAGTTTTCTCTGATTTCTTAGTATTTTCAACAGTTTGCTATGTTCTCTTACATCCTTCACATAAAGCAGCAGCCCATTCGCGGCTTTTATCGCCGTATCAACATTGTCAACGTACTTCAGTTCACCCTTAAGTGCATTTCTAGCGCTTTCCCTCACAACCCATACGCCTAACGGCAGAGCATATTCTGGTGTTATTTCTCTCACAACTATAACGCTGTATTGTGATTTCATCTCGCTCAGTTTTTCAAGCACAGCGAGCCTAGCTGCATAATATCCTCCAGCCGTGTTCTTTGCATAGCTCTTTCTCCCCTCATAAAGCTCGTAGTCTCCCTCACCCATGAATAGTTTGTTCTGATTGTTCCACGCTTCTATCAGTTCAAAGGACCATTTTCCTGGGAGGAAGAGGAAAGTGAACATGTTTCCAAGTATTCCTCCATGCTTGACGGCAGGGGGTCCTGTATCATAGTCTTTGATCTCTTTGATCAGGCTTTTTCCTATCGTATCGTCAACGGCTGTGATACTCCATTTTGTTGGTACGACCTTTCTGTTTATTCCGATCGCACCGACGCTCAGCATCTTGTTGATCTTGTTTTCATCTATTTTGCTTTCGTAAAGTTTCACGATCGCATCAGTCGCTTTAAGATCCATATCATAATAGACGTCCTCGACCGGTTTTTCGATCCTCACATCGTCCTTGATTTTTAGATTGTTTATATCAGCGCTTATATTGTAGTGATTATCGAATGAGCTAGATGGTCCATGAATCTTTGATATTTCAAGCTTTACTGCGACTTCATCCTTTGCTATAGTTGCGAGTCTCATATTCTCCAGTTTTTGATTTGAAACATCCTTCACGCTGAACCTATCCCTTGCATTTACCAGAAGATTTCTGAGTGAAAATATCTTGAAAACGTCATAATTCTTGTTTACCCATTCTTTTGGAGAATCATATAACTTTGCACCGTTCTCCTGGGAAAAAAGCAAGCCGATCGAAACATGCGGATATCCATATTCCCCTACAAGAACGGAGGGCGGTGTGTACCCCTCGATATCCCCTGTTTTAATGATCAGGTTCCTATTTTGACTAAGTGTCTCTTTTATGTATTTATTCAATATCTTTACATTTATGATGTCCATTTCAGCCAATATAGTGTATTTTGTCTGTCTCCTTAATCGTATTTTCGTGTCTTCTCTTTTGTATTTTAACGTTCATGTCCATCTTAATTTTCAAATAGCTTGACAGCACCTTTATTATCTTGGATGCTCCGTTTATTCCTCCCTCTATTTGACCGCCCGTCTCAGCCAGCAATATGCTTGTATCGATGCCATGCTCTGAAAGTTTTCCGAAAACAATTCCAGTCATCCCAAAGATTGCGTTGACGTTTCCATTAGCTTTCTCAACCCCGAGTTTAATGAACTTTCTATAGTTTTTGCTCCTGTTGCTTATCACATAGACCCTTGGATTCTTTGGCTCCGTTTCTGTGCCAATTCCTCCGAGGGATATCACCTGTTTTATTTTAAGTTTCTTCATTTTAGTGATCAACTCATCTGATAGTTTGTACACGCCTTTCTCGGTAGGTGGTTGGGCATCCCCAGCAAAGATTATCACGTCGCTGTTTTTGACGCTGTACATGTTGATGGATGGAAGTCTGAAGTTTTCCTCAGAATCGAGAAGTATCGCCGGAAACTCATCCGATTTGATCCTACCGATCTTTTTGACAGGCAGATTGTTGATCATGTAGTCCGCGACGATCATGCCGATGTTCCCGACTCCAGGGAAGGCGATTATAGCTTTTTTGCTCATAACAAGTTCCTCCTCATCCACTCCTCTTTTTTGATCTTTCTCCTATAATATGATATATTTTCATCCTTTATGTATTTAATCGGAGCTTTGATCACCGTCTCATTTCCGCACGTTCTACATCTTTCCTCTAACGTGTATGTCTTACACTTTTCGCAGAATCTTATCCTGTTCATTTTTTGATCTCTTTATATGAAAACTCCACACCGTATTCCTTGCTTTTCTTTTCCAATTCTCCAAGTATTTTTTTATTTTCAGCAAGTGTTTTCTTTGGAGCTCCAGCGCTGACTATTAGCATGTAATCAGGAGCCTTTATGTACCTGATATCATAATTCTTAGGATCGGACAATTTTTCGGAGAAGAGCTTTTTGATTTTCTCGACACCATCCCCATCATATGATCTTGCCGTGAGCTTTGTTTTTATCGTTAGCTTCTTTTTCCCTTTTTCTACAAAGTTAAGTATTGCCGTTTTTGAATCCTTGCCGAATTTGAATTTATCCAGCGCATTTATATTGTCAGAGGTCAATTCTTCATAAAGGTTGTAAAGGGAGCCGTATTCTTCTTTGATTGATTTGATCAGCTCGGCCGGGTTCTTTTCCGTGTTCTCTATAAGTTTTGACAGCCTCTTTTCGATCGACCACTCCTTCAGCATCTGTTTTTTCTCATTATCATTGACCCTTTTAGCTGATAATTCTATCATCTGTGGGCTTTGCTCCACCACCTTGCACACTATCTGCTCGCCCTCTTTTACGACGTCCTTAACATCATTGACCCATCGGTTACTTAGTTCGGATATATGTATGAAGCCTTCCTTTCCAGTGTCATCGATATCGACTATGACTCCATGTTGCAGAAGTCTCTTTACCTTGCATATATAGACGTTTCCAACCTTAATCTGATTTATATCGGCCATTCTTACCTAAAGAAAGTTCATCTATTTATAAATTATCAAATGTGAGCGGAAAAGCTATGATTTGAGTCCTTGAAAGAAAGCGAACGGAAGAAAGAAAAATAATTGAATAATACAATGCGGAAAATATGGTAATCAATATCTAAAGCTAACTTTAAATGATAATTTGCTTTATCAGAGCAAGCTATTCCACTGTGGAGATGGTTACTAAATTTGAATTGAATCTTTATAAGGCATTATAGAATCCCCTAATTTAAATTGTTGGATGAAAACGAACAATAAAAGAAAACATAAATAGTGCAAGAGGTAAAATAACAATATATGTTAACCGCGCACAAATTCAGACTATACAGTTCGGAGAAGCTTGATCTTCCAATAGGAGCTGGAAGCTCACGAATGAATTCATAGGAAGATATCACCTATTTATAATTGTAGCTTTTTTTGAGTAAAGGATGGAATCGAAGGAATTTGAGATACTGAATCTGATCTCTACCCTTGAGAAGATTAAAGGTAGGCACACGGAACTGGTGAGCGTTTACGTTCCAGCGGGTTTTGATCTAAATATAATTAAAGCTCATCTTTTGGAGGAGAAAAACACCGCTTCAAACATAAAGGATAGAAATAACAGGAAGAACGTAATAACCGCTCTAGAGAAGATAATAAATGAAATAAGGTTGATAAATCAGCCGCCAAAGAACGGCCTGATAATTTTTTGTGGGAACATCTCTGATAAAGAAGGAGAACCGGATATACGTCTTTGGAGTCTGGAACCGCCTATCAAGTCTGACATAAGAATATACAGGTGTGATCAGAGATTTGTCACCGAGCCGCTTAAAGAGATGCTAAACAAAGGAAAGGCTTATGGATTGCTTGTTATGGATCACAGAGAGGCAACGATAGGTCTTTTAGATGGTCCGAATATCACTGTTCTGAAGCATATGAAATCTATGGTCCCAGGAAAGTTCTCGAAAGGAGGTCAGTCGGCGATGAGGTTCACGAGAGAGAGGGAGGGATTGATAAGAGATTTTTACAGGGAGGTAGGCGAATCTCTAAAGAGCCTTCTTGCAGACAAGAACATAAGTGGGATAATCGTTGGGGGATCAGGGCCAGCGAAGGACAATTTTGTCGAGAGCTCCTTCTTTCCGTCTCAGTTCAAGCTACTCGGCGTTAAAAATGTCGGATATACTGATGAGAGTGGCCTCGAGGAACTTATAAACAAGAGCCAGGACATCCTTGCCGATGAAAGGATAGTGATTGAGAGGGAATATGTACAGAGGCTTATGAAAAGCATCGCTGATAACGATCATATGGCAGTTTATGGTGAGGATCAAACTAGAGCGGAGCTAGAAAAAGATAATGTGGATATTCTTCTTCTTTCAAATGGGCTACCTGAGGACAAAAAGAGTGAACTTTACTATATGGGCGTCGATCATAAAGCTCAGGTTGAGTTTATCTCCTCAGAATCAAGCGATGGATCGCAGCTTTATAGCTTGGGAGGAGTTGCAGCACTATTACGGAAACCCTCCTCTCAGTTCTAGGCACAAAACATTAATAATAACAAAATCAAGATAATCATGTGCTGATAGCAAGCTCATGAGTTTGTTCATGGGACGCTGCTATATTCGTAAGTATGGATCTGCGTGTAGGGGATAGCAAAATAGTGAGAGGGATAGTTTTCGATGCCTTCATGAAGGCTTTCGATCAGAGGGGAGAGGAGTTTTACAAGGCCTATAATGTCGACGATCTGCCCGCAAAATCACTTATGGTTGATGTTGGCGGTTTATTGACAAAGCTGGGTTACAGGACCGAGGTGAGAAAGAAGATACTGGATTACATTTCGGATGAATTTTCGTCTTATATTTCTTATGAGAAGTCCCCAGATAGAGTCAATCTAACAGGCGATGAGAGTCTGATCGAAACAGTATCGGTGAAGAATATGTTCGATGTGCCCCTTGTTTTTAATGTGAGTATTGAAGACCGGGATAATTTCATGGAAATAATATACGACAAAACAGAAGACAGGTATGTCAATACTCTGTCCATGGAGAGTGTTATAGACTCTGGAAGGGAAACGAAATTTAAATTCAAGCTTTTGAATTCTAAGCATTACACTGGCAAGGATTCAATCCTCCTTGTTATTATCAGGTCACCGGATTTAGATCTCTTGAATGTCATCAGCAAGCTTCCAATTCATATTTCTTCTTAGTGCTTTTAGCTTTTCGATCAATTTCAAAATTTTTGTTATCTTTGTAGGTATTAAAAACAATTCACGCTTTGATAGTAGATAGGAATTCAGTTCATCGGTTTCGGTGATTTGTTTCTACTTCTTGTAGGGTTCGATTTCTCTTATTTCCAGTGCTCTGATTGGGTAAATTTTGTATAGTTCTTTTTTAATTTCAGACTGAAGTTTTTCATCCATCACTTCTTCTACTAACTTTTTCATGTCCTTATCCTTTACTTTTTCAGAAAGAAGTTCGTTTATTTTTTTAATTATTAAAGTTGAATATATTTTGTTGCTTTTTCTTATCGAACAAACTACCTTTATCAGATAGTCTTTATCCCCTATTTTTGCCTTTACAGAGGTATCTATCTTTCTTATTTCATGTCTTACGAACTTGCTTAGCTGCTCACGCGAAAGCGAAAGTCGCTCTATTTTTGCTTTACAGATCTTGTTTTCATCGACATCGTAAATCAAGAATGTCAGACTGTAGCCAGCCCTTGGTTTCAGGTCCTTTATGGCCGTGGTCTGTATTTTGATTTTTCTCCCGACCGAATTTGATGGTGCGCCGTATATTGTTCCTATATTAAGGTTATTGAATTCGGGAGCTACGACATCCATCCAATTTTGTTCAAGTTTCATAACTTAACCACCAATCTTGCCTTTTCTACGGAGTATTCATAATCTTTTGGAAGTATCTTCATGCGCTTGTAATACTTTATCTGTCTGTTGATCCTGTTTTCAAGCACAGCGAGGCTCCTGACAGATTTCTTGTCCTTTTTCTCTTTTTCAAGATGTGCATGCAGTTTTATCGCCTTTCTGTAAAGTGAGATCAGATCCTCCGGTATCTCCTCCTTTATGCTTGCTCCCTCAAGTATCTCTTTTATACTTTTTCCTGTAAGGTCCTTCACAGAAGGAATTCCATAGCTGTCCCTGAGCATCAATCCAATCTCGGATTTTGTCAGCCCTTGCTGATATTTGTTGATGATTATTTTCTCAACTTCCTCTGGCTTATATGTCAACCAGTGCGGGACAAACTTGTTTTTTACTTTTATGAGCTTCATACCTTATTTTAGAGAGACTATCTATATTTAAAAGTATTTGAATCGCTGCAAAGCACAGTTTTTGTTTTTGACTCTTTCTTGTTTGGGTCCCTATCCTTGGTCAATGTATCTTCTTCGGCTCTCTATCTCCTCGAGTCTTTCGGCTATTTTTTCATATTCTTCGCTGTACCTTTTATAGTTTTCTAAAAAAGATCTGTACGCCCTTTTATAGACTTTAGTATGCTTCGCTTTCAGTGCATTTTTCAGGAGAAACAGGTCCGTCGCCTTGTCCTCGGTTTTCTGTGAGAAATATCCAAGGCCGAAATCTATCAAATAAATTTTATCTCCTTTGATTATCATATTTGCCGTCGTTAGATCGCCGTGTATTATCCCACGATTGTGCATCTTTGCTATCATCATAGCGGCATCATTAAGATATTTGATGTTGAAGTTGTCCTTCAGTGTTTTGTTTCCAAGATATTCCATGAATATTTTGGTGAGGCTTTTCGATAATTTTATCGGCCTGGGTACCCTTATACCAAGAGAATAACATTTGTTGAGTATTTTGAATTCGAGTTTTGTTCTGCTTATTCTGAGCTTTTTATCCAATTCAGCTATACGGTAGCCTTTCTTGATCCTGTCTTTTATGATCTCGTTTCCATTGAGGAATACCTTAGATTCAGCACCGACACTCATTATCTTCATATTATCTTTATTTTTTCTCCTTTGTTCAGGGCGTGATTCAATCCGGTTTTCATCTTCTTATTTTCATTTATAACCAATGCATACATCCCTTTGTGAATTGGAAGATGGAGTTTCTTGATAAGATCTAGGACCCTAGAATTTTTTGGCATTGGAATAGCATCATCCGATCCTTCTATATAGACAGGTATCACACCGAATTTGTCGATCGCCAGGGGAATATCTGGTTTGGCCTGAACCATGTTGAATTTATTCGAATCGACTTTTTCTTTTGATATTATTATATCGCTTTGATCGAATGCATTTGGATCCTTCTCTCTGCTGCTCATCAGTACGACCTGGATATGCATGTTCTCTATCATAGTAACACCATAGTATACCCCGCTTATTTCTGTGAATTTTATTTCCTTTATTTCCTGCGGATCATATCCTAACAAGCACACCCTCGGCCAGATTTTCTTTATAGTTGGAACACTTATCCTCCTGTGTTTTTGCCCAGACTTTTTGAGCAGAGCAAGTCTTCTTTTAAGCATAGCAAGTTCTTTCTCTGTTCCCTTGTGCTTTGGAAGAACGCTGATCATCTCCCTCAGTATCTCTTCTTTTTCCCTCAGATCGCTGGAATTTCTGTATCTTTCAGCAAGTACATAATAATATTGCGGCGCATTCATTGGCATATTTACCTGTATTCGATTTTCACCTCGTCTGTTCTGAAGTTTGTCTTAGGCTTAAGATCATTTTGTTGATAATCCTTCATAAGAAATCCAGTGTAAGCGATCATCGCTCCATTGTCTCCAGCATATTCCATAGGTATGCTCTTAAATTTTGTTTTCCTTTCTTCGCACATTTTTTCTCCCATCTCATTAAGTCTTTTGTTTGCCGCTACACCACCGGTTATTACAAAACTATCTTTTCCACAGTAGGCTATCGCCCTTTCGCTGGCTTCTATGAGCATCGAAAAAACGGTTTCCTGAAGGGAAAAGAGGATGTCCTCGATTCTGTACGAGTTCTTTATCCTTTTAATGAAGGTTTCTATTCCAGATAGACTAACATCCATCCCCTTTATGCTGTAGGGCATCTCAATGTATCTTTTTCCTCTCTTAGCGATCCTTTCTATTTCAGGTCCGGCAGGAAATTTTATCTCGAATAATCTTCCTACTTTGTCGAGCAGATTTCCGACCCCTATGTCTTGTGTTTCCCCAAAGATGCGGTAATATCCGTCCTCAAATGTAATCACCTGCGTATTTCCTCCGCTGACATAGAGCATCACTGGATCTTGGAAGCCTGTGAATTTTCTTGCTATCTCTAGATGGGCTATACAATGATTTACGCCGATCATTTTTTTGTTGAATTTTTCAGAGATATATTTGGCGACCTGGAAGCTTACCTTGAGCGGGGCAAATATCCCCGGCCCCTGTGAAAAGGCGATAACATCTATATCTTTCAATTTGAGCCCAGATTCAGAGAGCGCCTTCTCTATCAGTTTCGACGCTAGTGAGTAATGGTGTTCAGCGGCTTTGCTTGGAATGATTCCTCCTCTCTCGGGTAAATAAGTATCTCTAACATTGGACAGAATGTCTTTTCCATCCGTTATTCCCACCCCAAACGTGTGAGCTGTACTCTCTAAGCCTAATACATACATACTCTATGTCTTCAATCACACTTACATTTTATATCTTGTTTTAAGTGTCAAAATCTATAAATTATAAGATGTTATCAAATAGAGAATGTCAAAAGTTTTTGTTTATAAAGAAAAAGTTAGGATGTACGATGTGGATTCACAGAGTGTAGTCCATTTTAGTGATTATTATCGCTTTTTCACCGACTGCCTAGAGGAGTTTTCAATGAAGCTGTTTGGAAGGGTTTTCTCCGATCTTTCAAATGAAATTTTCTTTGTGACTGTCTCTTCGCAGGCGGAGTATCGTCATCCCTTGCATTTGGGTGATCTTTTGAGGATAGAAATGAAATATGATCTTCTCTCAAGAAAATCGATAAGATTCAATTTCAAAATCTACAGAGAAAATGAAGAAGCATGCGAGGGAAGCCTTGTACAGGTTGCTGTCGACAAGAAAACCTGGAAATCTACTGAGATACCTGCTTGGGTTATGAAGAAGCTTAGATAAACTTGTCAAGCGTGACATTCTTAAGATTCTTGATTGTGAACCACGTTTTTCTTATGTATTCTTTGTACGGATATTCATCGAGCTTTCCAGTGCTCTGAAGAACAAGAAGAAACTTTTTAGTTAATGGATCAGAAGGATACCCGCTTCCAAAATCATATTCAAATAACTCCTTTATTTTTTTAATTTCTGTCTCGCGCGTTGCTTTTGCTATTATTGAAGCCGCACCAACCTCTATGAAATCTCTATCCGCATAATTTCTTGCGATTATTTCCTTGTCTTTTACAAGTTTTGAAAGGTATTTTCTGACGGCCTCCGTATTTGCGGATGGCGAGTCGACTATAACCTTCTCTCCTTTGAGCTCGTTTGCTATCTTAGCCATGTCATTCAGTTCAAGGTAATTCAAATTTTTGCTTGAGGAAAACCTGTCATCTATCTCCTTAGCGCTTTTTATGATCACATCATAAAGAGAATGCTTTTTTATGATAGGCGCAAGCTGAAATATCCTTCTCATGCTCAGCATCTTCGAGTCCTTCACACCTATCTCTTTGAAGTATTCTCTAACTTTGTCTCCTATACTTACACCAGCTATAACAAGCGGGCCTATCACCGGCCCCCTTCCAGCTTCATCTATTCCTATTACTCTCGTTCCCATAGAATCTCGCATGGCCGAAATGGATAAGTAGGTCTATCCTAAACCTTTCAAATCCTCTCGGAATGTCACAAGCTCCATAATTGCTCCCTCCCCAGATGAAAACCTCCGTCCCTGTGTTCTTTTCGATCAGATTCGCTATTTCTAAGGCATGCATTCTCAATCCTTCAGGAAGCTGTATCATCACCCTTTTATAGCCCTTGCTTCTGATCTTGTTTATGATTTCATCAAAATCAACGTCATATCTGTCACTTATCTTGTCTATTTTGAGCGTATCCATCAGGAAATTAAGCATGTTAACAATATATTTGTTCTTTGATTAGGTTAATTATGGTATTATCCACGCGAGAAAAGGCTAGAATACTGACAGAATTCTTGGAGAAGAGATACGCGAATGTAACCTATCCAAGATCGACGCCTTTTCATGTACTCATAAGGACTATAATCTCTCAGAGAAACAGGGATGAGCTGACGGACGAGATATTTGAAAGGAATTTCTCCTCCTTTCATCATCCGAGTGATATCGCCGGCTTGAGCGAGAAAGAATTAATACATCTGCTGAAACCGGCTGGCCTTTACAGGCAGAAGGCGAAGGCCATACTCAAAACCTGCAAGATCCTTTCAGAGAGATATAATGATGAGATTCCAAGGACAAGGGAAGAGTTGATGGCCCTGCCTGGGGTTGGCGGGAAGACAGCAGATATTGTTCTTTCTTATGGATTTGGTGAGGATGTCGTCGCGTGTGATACACATGTCATATGGATATCGAATGCGATCGGAATTGTAAAGTCAACAGACCCGGATATTGTAAGGAAAAACCTGATGGAACTCATTCCTCCAGGGCATAGAAAGATGTTTAATATCAGAGCAGTGGCCTTTGGAAAGGAGATCTGTGTAACCTCACGTCCCCATTGTGAGCTGTGCGACCTTAATAAAATATGTGATTATTTCAGGTCTAACTTCCTCAAAAAACATAAAAATAAGGAAAAAAATAATATAGCATGAACAATAGGTTAGCAAACAGTATAGAAGCCTTTCTTTTTGGAATCTCTTTTGTCTTGAACTGGAGGTCTCTTGTTTTCCTGTTTCTTATGACCCTCTCTGTCATCCTTTTTGTCTACTTTGGCATATACGTTTTGCTCGGGCTTTCCCTTCATAATCCGCTCAGCGGTTATTCTTATCATCCGGCTTCCACTACGCTAGTAATATCAGCCATATCCCTTTTCATACTTTCAGTTCTGTTCTTCGTTTACTTTGCAGAGCTTGCTATTCTATCGAGAAAGCTGGGTTCTGCTAAATTGAAGGATCTTTTCTCTCTTTCTTTGTCGCTTTATCCAAATTTTCTCGTGTCTCTTTGCTTTCAGTTAATCATCACTCTTTTTGGTTTTATTCTTTTCATTGTACCTGGTTTTTATTTAGGTGTAAAGACGATTTTCTGTTCCATGCTTTCTCTGAGTGATAATGACAATCCTTTTTCGGCGATACTCAGGTCCAATGATTTAACGAAGGGCGACTTTTGGACACCCTTCCTTTTGATTCTGCTTTTTCTTCTTGTTTTCATCGCTGTTCTTTCTGCAATCTATTCCTTCTTCAAGACAAATACGCTTATTTCATTCATTTTAACCTCTTTCTTTTTAGGGTATTTCATGGTGAGTTTTTTGAGCAGTACGGACTTTTTGATGAGCTTAGAGAAATTAGAGAAACAGAAGTCTCATACCATTAATCTATCCAAGGAATAATTAATTATGTTAATAACTGATGAGGCCAAGTATCTCTTCTTTCCAAGTGAAAGTTCATTTGCACCAAGTCTTCTCACAAACTTTTCGAATTTTATTGGCAGGCCAACTTGATCTCCGATGATGAAAGAGGCGTCATCCAAATCCTTTCTTTCAAATTCTTTTATGTCCTTCCCTTTTTCATTGAGTACAAAGATCTTTTTCAGAGTCTCAACATAGTTTTCAATCCCCTCTTTCCTCATGAAAATGCCTTGATGTGGATGTCCGGATAGGATCTCATTGAGTATCTTGTTCCATGTCGCCTCATCTGTTCTCACATCGTAAAGCGAGCTTCCATCTATTATGATGTGAAGGGGAGGATTTGGGCTTCCATATAGAAACACATGGAACTCCACATCTCTTCGTATAGAATGAGATAAAAACATTGCAGAAATTATGCATTGATGGATTACATCAAGTCTTCCCGCTTCTAAAAGTGATCCGTTAAAAGGAGCTGTTTTTCCGGTCCTTGAATAGAGTATGAACCTTCTCATCCTTCATTATCTATATTTTTTAGTATTTAGGCTTGTTGTGATATCCTCCATGAATGAATTCATGGGCTTCCAGCTCCTATTGGAATCTTAAGATTCCTCATAGCGT
>JAGDXV010000017.1 GCA_023261805.1 Candidatus Parvarchaeota archaeon
ATATATATCACCTCAAATAGTTTTAATAAATGGTATTAACCACTTATCTACTTGCCCCGGCCAAGTAGTTCAAAATAGTCCAAATCCCCACCCTATAGTATTTAAGACAATCTAAACGAGGCCTAAAAAGGTTTACAGGGTAACAGAGTTTATCCAAGTTAAAGTTATATGTTTGTTTTGTATTTCGTATGAACAAAATATTAACATAAAAACATTCTCTTATTCATATGAAAAAAGTACGTAGATTGATCTATCTCTATATATGAACTTCTTCATTAACATTAGAAAGAAGTAAAAATTCATATTTATTACTACTTGGCGGAATAAATAATTATGAGCTTATTGGCCAGCGTAGCCTTAGTTTCGCCCTTAAGAAATTCATTTTAACTTAGTTTTAATATCTTAAGAGTTCTATTCCACACTATACTTTCATATAATAATAGTTTTTGAGGATTAAGATTAGAGATAAACTTAATTTAACCAGCATATCCTTTTATGCTATTACACATAAATGTATATCACTTGTGATACGTTAATTTATATGATCATGCTTCTTACCATCGGAGAACCATTTACCGAAACAATTTAAATTTCAATATCTATTAACTAATCATTATGAATACAGTCCTCTATACTTTTGAGATACGCGCTTTAAGAAAGGCTCTAGCATTAGTTTGGAAAGATTTCGAACTAATCCCATGTAGAGTAGATTCTGTGGTTAGTGGGATGCCTAAATCAGACCATGAAGATATACGCGTAGCTATGAATAGAGCTAAAAATGTGCTTAAATCGGTATATGTTGACTCCGGTATTTGTGTGGGAGGTATGGTAAATTCCGACGAATACGGTATGTTTGCCAAATCATGAATCATAACTAATTTTATGAATATTAAAGAACATAATGTTAAATCTAAAGCGTATTTGGTCATTAATCCTAAAAGTGCTATTCCAGTTATTATAACAGCTACGCATGCACAACCACCAAATTCTGATAAGCATACGGGCGAAATCACGGAGTCTATAGCTGTTGAAACTGGTGCAACCGCATTAATCGCTAAAGTATCAAGAATATATATGGATTTTAATAGACTAGACCTTAAGGATGATCCATTTAAGAAAAAATTGAAAAAAATTATTGAAATGAAGAGGAAACCGGTTCTTATTCTAGATATACATGGAAAGAAATATGGAAAAGTTGAACTTGGTACTGCGAATGGTACTACAGCGACACAAGACGTGATTGGATCAGTAAAAAATACGATGGAATCGAATGGAATGGAAGTTACTATAGATGAAAAGTTTAGAGCATCACATAATGGTACAATCATTAAATCATTCGGTTCACCAAATGATGGAATTAATGCCATACAGATAGAATTTCCGCCTGAACTTAGATCCAAGGATAAATTTAAATACACAGTTAAAGTCATGTCATCTGTGATAAGTAATGTTCTTATGGTACTTAAAATTGAAAAATAATGTATCTCCAAATGTCAAACAGACGAATGAAACGATGAAAGAACATCTTATATCAATGGCAAATAAGTTAGGTCGCAGCATAATCGAAAAAGAACAGAATCAGAATTTTAAGAAACGTTTACTTACTTTATGATGCTGTTGACGAGATAGTTATTATAGAGAATGGCATTACAAATTACTTGGGCTTTGATAATGATGAGTATGTAGAAAACTTAACAAAACATTTTAATTGGGACTTAAAGGGCATAGATGTATTTAAATTCCTGGTTAATTATAGATATCAACATAAGATTCCTTTTGGAAAAAACGGAGATTTCAATTATAATTAGAGATTATACAATTAATTTTGTTTCTGGCTAGGTTTTTAATGTTTTCCGATTCGGTCCAGTATGTAGACAAATGAACTGAAATGGGATATATATCACCTCAAATAGTTTTAATAAATGGTATTAACCACTTATCTACTTGCCCCGGCCGGGATTCGGACCCGGGTCACCGGCTCGAAAGGCCGATGTCCTTGACCTCTAGACTACCGGGGCACCATGCAAAGATTTATATGATTCAACCTATAAATTCATATTAGTATGCATGTATTAAAAATCAAAAGAGTGTATGAGCCGTATTCAAAAGAAGATGGATATAGGATCCTGATAGACCGATTATGGCCAAGAGGTTTAACAAAGGAAAAGGCACACATCGACCTTTGGCTTAAGGAAATTGCACCATCAGATTCTTTGAGAAAATGGTTTTCCCACGATCCTTCAAAATTTGAGGAATTCAAGAAAAGATACGCCGATGAGATTAAAGAAGAGAATATCAATAAGATACTCGAAATACTAAAGAAACAAGATGTCACCCTTCTTTATGCTGCCAAAGATCAAGAGCACAATGATGCAGTGGTTCTCTATGAAATACTGAAGAGGAGATGATTCACTTTTCAGGTTCCTTAGATGCAGCAGCACTCTTGTCCTTTTTCACAACCTTACACGCCGGGTTAACACAGAAAATATAAGTCCTTTTGCTATTTTCTCCCTTCCACTCTATCATATGAAGTCCGCACTTTGGACATGTCTGGGGCGAGATGAAGAACCTTCCTGACTGTGGCAAAGGTAAGGAAAAGGTGCACTTCGGATAATTAGAACAGCCAACGAATCGTTTGTGCGTTCTCTTCGATATTACAACCTTCAAGTCAGACCCACAGACAGGACATTTTCCGAACACATACTGCTTTGAGATGGCCTCACGCATGCTTTTACTTATTTCATCCTTCTTGCTGATCAACTTAAGTAAAATCTCCCTTACATCTTTTCTTGCTTCATCAACAACTGCCTTCTTTGTTACGCTTCCGTTCGTGATGTTTTCCATCTTATCTTCCAATTCAGCTGTAAGCTCCGGTCCCGTGAGCTCCGGAGAGATCGGCTTGAAATTCTGTATCACAGCCAAGGCCATCTCGCTCGGCGTAAGAGTCTTGCTGGACGAGATATACTTCCTGTCCATGAGCTTTTTCAGTATCTCCGGCCTAGTCGATTTGGTGCCAAGATGGAGTTCCTCCATCACCTTCAGGATCCCTCCCTGTGTGTAGTGAGGGGGCGGAGAGGTCTGACCTTTTTCCTCACTGAGTTCTATCAGATCCAGTTTGTCTCCCTCTCTTATATCTGGAAGGATGTTTTCCTCAAAACGTGAATAAATGTAGACATTCCTCCACCCCGGAAAGAGGATCTTTGAACCTCTGGAAACGAATTTCTCATCCCCGATCTGAATACCCACACTCATTGTCTCCTCCTTCGATGGCTCTGAGAGCGTCGCAAGGAAACGCCTCGCTATAAGATCAAAGATCTTTTTCTCCTGCTGCAAAAGCTTTCCGCTTGGGGGGACCTTCACGGGATGGATCGGAGGATGATCCTTGGCTTCTTTGCCTGCAGTTGGATGAAGAGGCTTACTGAGAATTTCATTGACAAATTTCTCATATTCCCGTTCCTTTCCCAGTTCTTTTAGTATCTCCTTTAGATTCAAGGTTGGAGGAAACACCTGACTATCAGTCCTTGGATAAGAGATATAGCCTTTCATATAGAGTTCCTGGGCGATCCTCATCGCATTGGGTACAGAGAAGCCGACGGCCGCAGCACTCCTCAGAAAATCTGTAGTGTTGAACGGCTTGGGAGGTGATACGCTCCTCTCCTTTTTTTCAACCGATACGACCCTGGCTTCCTTAATGTTCTTAAGTTTTCTTAGCTTATCGACCGTCTTCTCATCGAATATTTTCTCTTCTTTATAGGAAGCCAAAAACTCACTTCCACGTACCTTCAATTTGGCGGTGAAAATCCAGTAATCCTTCGGCTTGAAAGCCCTTCTCTCCACCTCCCTGTCAGCTATCAACGTCAGGGTTGGAGTTTGAACCCTTCCTATGGATAGAAAAGAGTTCCCGAGCCTATGTGCAGCCAGTGAAATGAACCTCGTTAAGACCGCACCGATTATCAGATCTACCTCCCTCCTGGCATCAGCACTGTCTGCCAGGTTCTTATCAGGCTCCTTTAAATTTGAGAAGGCTTCCGTTAGCTCTTCCTTCGTCAAAGATGAGAATACGCTTCTGTATATTTTCACGTCCTTGTTTACCCTCCTCACGACATCGATGGCCTCAAAACCTATTGATTCTCCCTCTGTATCATAATCGGTAGCGATTATCACCCTGTCCGCATCTTTCGCATATTTTTCTATGATTTCTATATTATCCACCGCATCATCCACGTATATCAACTTGGCGTCTATCATCTTTTCCAGGGTCTCTTCACTCCATTGCTTGAACTCCTCTGAATATTTCACATCTTTAATATGACCCTTCAATGGAATAACGACCGTGTCTATCCCTAAGAATTTAATGAACCAAACTGTCACCGGACCTTTCGTCTCTGATTTCACCGGTCCATCGGACAGATTATTTGCTATGGTCTCCGCGGCTGTGCTCTTTTCTGCGATTATTATCTGCTTCTTTATCGGTTTTCCATCCCGACTTTCTGTTTTACTATATATATTGTGTGCCATAGACAAACCTATATCTATACACTCTCAGTATTCTTATACATTATATGAACAAAAGAGTTAAATTCAATCAAATCTAAAGAAAATGTTATTGGGGGGCTATAGCTCAATGGGAGAGCGCACGGCTGAAGCCCGTGATGTTGGGAGTTCAAATCTCCCTAGCCCCATTTGAAATTCCTTTGTTTCTCCTCTATATCTTACCTACCAGCAAGTTGACGAGACCCTGAACTGCAGGATATAGTGCCTGAACATGAGAAAAGACCAGATAAGACATCGCCAAGGTGATAGCTAAATTAATGACAAGTATCAAGACATTTAATATAGGTATGAATAACATAGGCCGAAGTATTCTATCCAATATGAACTTTACAGTATGAAGACCTATAAGCAGCAGGACAGTACCGCTACTCAGAATAGCGATCTCCGAGACGGCCTTTGAGGACTGAAACAACACTATAACTATAGAATATACAATTATTCCAGGGAGACCTGTTGATATCAAAAGGAAAGACACCGGGAGTGATGAATACTGAGATGCCCTTGACACAGCAACCAAAAGGGAAATAGCCAAAAGAATCATCGCCACCACACCCTCTATAAGCACTCTCCTCGGAACTATCTCAGCGAGAAGAAGGATCAGAAGATAACCAACAACCCAAATGAAATTCACATTAAATATGTATAGAATAATCAAGACCACTATTCCCGCCGCATACAGATATGCAAGGGTCTTCATGAGAAAGAACAGACTTTCAAGAAATTTAAAGAAAAAAGGCGAAAATACTGATATGGACGATCAAAAAATCAAACTCGCCATCGGATTTTCCTCCCTTCCTGGAGGTGGAAAAGACTTCGTCGGTGATCTGCTCGTCCAAAAATACGGTTTCTACAAAGTATCCCCCGGCGATATAATAAGATCCCTGACAAAAAAGCATGGAAAGCCGGTAACGAGGGAGGAAGAAACAAAGATACAAAAAAGATACAAACAAAAGTATGGAAAAGAGTATGTGATGCTGTTGACTTACAAGGCTGCGATAAAATCTGGGAAAAAATATGTAGCAATCTCTGGAATAAGGTATCCTTCCGATTATAGATTTTTCAAGGAAAGGCTAGGAGATAGATTTGTAAATATATTCGTAAAAGCGGACAAAAAGGTAAGATTCAGGCGAATCACTGAAAGAGCCAGGGAGGATGCACCAAAAAGTTACAGAGAATTTCTAAGGGAGGACAGAGAAGAGATAAGAACATTCAACCTGAATGAAACAGAAAAGCTCTCCGAATTTACAATATCAAACAATGATGGAAAGAAGGAATTAGAGAAACAAATAACAAAAATAATGAATAAACTGAAACCTCACTTTTCCTCCAAATGAGCGTCCTTTATATTTAGGAAGAACTTCCTGCCATCCTTTACGACCTCTGATGAGTCTATGACTATTCTGCGCCTGAAAATCGGCCCATCTACGACACAGGTCTCCGCTTCACCACCCTCAAAAGCCAGATTGAACCGATACTTTTCACTCAAATTTTTCAATTTCTCAAGAAGCTCCTGATCTATTATCTTTCCAAGTAGATCTTGGGTCAGGCCATCGGCTGAAACTGAGACTATCATAGGCTTAAAGCCCGAAGATATAAGTGACTTCAGGTATGTATATGGATCCAGATGCCACAGGGGGTTAATGACCTCTAAATTCAATTCCCTCGCAACTTTCTGTATCCTGCTCGACTGATACTCACTCGCTATAGCCCCGGTAACGATGCCATTAAGATGATATCTTTCCTTTACATTCTCTAAGGCAGCTTTCAGATCCTCCAGTTCCTCCTCTTTTCTTCCCTTTGTCTTGAACCTCTCAAGCGGCAAATCCAGGGCAAAAGACTGAAGAACAACGATATTGGATGCCACCGTGTGAAACATGTATGAATCCTGATTTTCCGATATCGCGTTGATCAAACACTTTATCCTATTCGTCTTTGAGGCGAGGTAAAGGGCGTATGTGGAATCTTTTCCTCCAGTATACATCACGCCGACATCCATATCTACTTTTAATCTCTGCTTGGATTTAAGCCGAAATATAACACTGTTATATTTATAAAGAACAAAATGTAACTAAATATATGACCGATCTATTCTGCAAAAAGATAGTGAATGAAGTGATGCCGGCCG
Organism: Candidatus Parvarchaeota archaeon; assembly: GCA_023261805.1. Classification (GTDB taxonomy): domain Archaea; phylum Nanobdellota; class Nanobdellia; order Parvarchaeales; family Parvarchaeaceae; genus Acidifodinimicrobium. The sequence continues at coordinate 6,680 of JAGDXV010000017.1, forward strand.
TCAGGGCGGTTATATCTGAAAACCTGGACAAGGAAGGTATGAAACAGAGAGAGATAGCTGGCCTTTTATCGGTGACACAACCTGCAGTTGTAAATTATGCAAAGGGTTCACGAGGAAAAATGGTTCACAGAATAAAATCAAATCGTGAATTCATGAAAATCGTGGATGAACTCACAAACAGGATTCTGAATAAGGAAGATTTGGTAAAATACACCTGCTACATATGCAAAAAGGCGAGGGAAACCCAATTGATAAAAAGAAGTGAAATGGAACCATTCATCTGCGCTAAGGAACTGTGATATGGCTGAGATAGAAGTGAAGGATCTGACTGCGAAGATAGGAGAAAAAGAGATACTGAAAGGGATAAATCTCAGGATAAGAACCGGAGAGATTCATCTTCTGATGGGGCCCAATGGAAGCGGAAAGAGCACACTCGCCAATGTGATGATGGGAAATCCAAAATACTCCATAGCTGATGGGAAAATAGTTTTTAACGGTGAAGACATCACAAATCTACCTGCATATGAAAGGGCGAAGAGGGGCCTCTTCCTCGCCTTTCAAAATCCGATAGAGATAGAAGGAGTGAACATTTTGCACTTCCTAAGAACGGCCTACAAGGCTGAAAAAGGGGAAGGGAAGAACGTCATCGAATTCGCTGAAAACATCGCTAATGAACTGAATCTTCCAAGGGAAATGCTCAAGAGACAGTTAAACGTCAACTTTTCGGGAGGAGAGAGAAAAAAACTTGAACTGCTTCAGGCGATACTGTTAGACCCAAAGATAGCTATTTTCGACGAGATCGATTCCGGTCTAGACATAGACACACTGAAGACAGTGATAAATTTGCTTGAGAAAATAAAGGAGAGAACCGGAATACTACTTATAACTCACTCTGAAAGAACAGCTGAAGAAGTTGATTCCGAGGAAGTGCATGTAATCCTTGATGGGAAGATCGTAGAGGAAGGAGGAAAAGAGATCATAAAGAAAATAAAGGAAAAGGGATATGCAAGCTACAGATGAAGAGATAAGACTAAGGAAAGGACTTGATGAAAATATCGTAAGAGAAATATCGAAGATAAAGAATGAGCCTGAATGGATGCTCGATTTTAGACTCAAAGCCTACAAATACTTCAAAGACAGGCCGATGCCCGCATGGGGACCCGATCTAAGTGGAATAGACTTTAATTCACTCTCATATTTCGTAAGAGAAACCAGTAAGAAAACCAGCAGATGGGAGGATCTACCGGAGAATATCAGACAGATTTACGATAAACTTGGAATACCGGAAGCCGAAAAGAAATTCCTTGGCGGGACAGAAGCGATGTTCGAAAGCGAGGTAGTTTACAACAGAGTAAAAAAAGAATTAGAAGATCTTGGCATCATATTCTGCGATACGGACACTGCCGTACAAAAATATCCCGAGATCGTAAAGCAGTATATAGGTAAGGTTGTCTCCCCAAACGACAATAAGTTCGCTGCCCTGAACTCAGCCGTATGGTCAGGTGGCTCATTCGTATTCGTACCAAAGGGGGTGAAAGTCCCGATGCCGCTGCAGGCATACTTTAGAATAAATACCTCTGAGATGGGACAATTTGAAAGAACACTGATAATCGCTGAGGAAGGCGCAGATGTAGAATACATCGAAGGGTGTAGTGCAGTTATGTATTCAAAGGCGTCACTTCACGCAGCCGTTGTCGAGGTAATCGCGAAGAAAAATGCTCACGTAAAATACACGACCCTACAGAACTGGTCAAACAATGTTTACAACCTCGTAACGAAAAGATCATTTGCCGATGAAAATGCATACGTTGAGTGGGTAGATGCGAACATCGGATCGAAAGTCAACATGAAGTATCCGTCGGTATATTTACGCGGAGAAAACGCAAGGGCAAGGATACTTTCAATAGCGCTAGCTAACTCTGGACAAATTCAGGATGCTGGATCAAAAGTCGTACACATGGCTCCAAATACCTTTTCGACGATAACCTCCAAATCAATAGCCTTAAATGGAGGAAAAGCAAACTATCGTGGGCTCGTCAGGATCATGAAAGGAGCGGAAGGCTCAAAATCAACGGTCAAATGTAGCACGCTTCTCTTAGACGAGAAATCGACCGGGGATACCTATCCTTATACTGAAAACAATGAAAAGAATGCGGTTACAACCCACGAAGCCTTCGTCGGAAAAATAAATGAGGACCAATTATTTTATTTGATGTCAAGAGGACTCAACGAAGAGGAAGCGATAAACACGATCGTTCTGGGTTTCATAAATGAGATGGTTGAGGATCTTCCGATGGAATACGCCCTTGAATTTAACAGGCTGATAAAAATAAACATGGAAGGGGCGGTAGCATGACAACTGAGAATGACTATAGAATAAAAGCATTAGAAAAGGCGAGAGCGGCGGCATTTGAACAAGACCTACTTTTCAAGTATTATTCTGAAGGTGAGAGCCAGCTACCTATTGAAAAGGAAGAGAAAAAAGAAATAAAATATCTACGAGATGAAGTACAAAATGAAATAGTAATAGATGATTATAGTGTCAAAATCCCAAAAGACTCAAATATAGTCCCGATAAGTGACGTCTTCAGTACTGAAGGCAAAGAAGTCATAGAGACAGAAAGCAGTGATAAAATAGAGGCCCTAACAAATGCGTTCTTTGATTGCGGAGTTTTGATTAAAACAGAAAAATCCAGCGAGATGAATCTTGACATATCTGTCCAGAAGACCGATAAATTTAACAAATCGATAATAATAGTATCTGAAGGAAGCAAACTGAGACTTTTGAAAAGATTATCCGCAAATCCGAGTGAAATGAAGAGATACTACGAAAATTTTGATATATACATTAAAAGAGATGCTTCCCTTGACCTGAAAATGATAAGTCAGATAAATGAAAATGTCCTCATGAACTCAAACATCAACATCTACAATGAAGGGGATGTATCAATAACAAACATAATGAGCGGAGGAAAACTAGCAAGAAGCAGGGTGAATGTTTTTCTAAGCAAGGGCTCAAAGCTCACAATAAAAGATGCGTCTTTTCATTCTGGACAGGAGATAGAAGATAAGTACATAAATGTTGTGCATAGAGATTCAAATTCAGAAAGCAGAATAGATCTATATTCAATACTGAACAAGAATTCAAAGGGAATCATTAAAGGGATGGTTAGGATCAAACCAAATTCTTCAGGATCAAAGACAGAACTGAATGAAAAGGCGGTGATAATCGGCGATGCGCGCGTTAACTTGATACCTGCCCTGGAAGTTGGAACAAACGACGTCATTGCGTCGCATAGCGATTCGAGCGAAACGATAGATAAAGATAAGCTATTTTACCTTGAAAGCAAAGGATTGAATGAAAGGGAAGCAAAACTCATGATACTGACTGGATTCGTAGATAAGGCGATCTCGGATGAAGAGGTTAAAGAAGATGCAGTCAAAATGATCGATTCTATTTTGGCCTAAGAAGCCTTCTTCTTGATATAATCCGTAGTGAATGAACATTCATCAACTATTGACAAGTTATTTTTATCGGCAAAGCTAAAAGCGTACTCTGTAAGGGCCGTTGCAATGCCTTTATGCCTCTCCTCGGGCGGAACAAACGTTTCGTATATGACCATTTTATTTCCTTCGATCCTGTACTTGAGAAACGCATCGCCATGGTCGGTGCTAATAAAGAATTCTCCTTTCCTCTGTTTTACCTTCATTTGATTGAGTTGAAATCCATATAATAAATATGCTTGAAAAGGATAATTGGATCAGAAATGCTGAAGATTTATATATGATAAAATTTTCATATATTTAATGTTGAATGAAATAAAGGAGGTAATAAAAATAAGAGAATACGCCGCCGTTTTTGCACTCATCTTCGCAACGACATTCCTGATTTATTTTGCACTCCTGCTAAACTCAGCGACTGGAATAATTGATTTCAAAGGTTACTACATATACTTTGATATACTGTCATCGATCACCATCTCTTTCCTTCTAAGTTTGGTCATAACAATTAACATATATGCATATAGAATTAGGGCTAAAACAAGCAAAGGGTTTAGTTTGGGCTCAATAATAGGGGCGATCCTACCAAGTAGCCTGTGCTGCACAAGCATCATACCCTCCATAATGGCACTCGTCGGCTTTTCAACCCCTTTCATAGTTGGTAACACAGGAAAAATTCAGTCGGTATTTGCGATCTATGGACCGGCATTCATCGCAGCCGGTGCCTTCATAGCTTTCCTTGGATTAATCCAGATAACAAAGAGCATCAGCTCGGGCTGTAAACTTGATTCTAACAAATGTTGTGAGGTGAAAAATGAGGATAAAAATTAAATATATTGCATATGCAGCGATCGTACTGATCTCATTATCACTTATCCTCCATTTTCTTTCGATAAGCAGCGCGAAAACCAGTAGATACTTAGCCGTAGGCGATACTGCACCAAATTACTCATTCCAACTTATAAACGGAAGTACAGAAAACATCAGCAGTTACAGAGGGAAGCCCTTACTTTTATGGTTCGTAACTACGTGGTGCAGCGGTTGCGCACAGGGAAATACAGTACTTGCGAACAACCTCGCTTTCTTTGAGGAACATGGGGTTAAGATCATAGAATTAGAACAGTACGATGATCTTGGCTATTCGGGGATGCCGATCTCTCAGTTTATCTCTGAATATGGTGAGAACAATACTTATGTACAAGGGGGAAGCGCGGGATATAACATGACTATCGCATATAATACCCCGCCAACTCTTCAGCTTGACATATATTACCTTATAGGTCCGAACGGCAAAATACTGTATATGGGCGAGGGACTTTCAAGTGAATTGAATGAGATAGAGAACACAATAATAAAGGAGGGGTTATGAGAAACGCAACAGATCTGTTCTTTGATGCCTTCGCAAACCAAAACAGATTCAGAATATTAGTGGCCCTGAGAGACAAGGAAATGTGTGCAGGAGAACTTCAAAAAGAACTGAACATAGAGCAGACAAACCTCTCCCATGATCTGCGCTGCTTACTGAATTGCAGGTTCGTAAATGTAAGAAAAGATGGAAGAAAGAGAATATACAGTATAAATGATGAAACTAAAGACCTAGTGGATGAGGTTACTAGACATGTAAAAAGATATGAAAAATACCTAAGAAAGTGCGGGATATTGAAGGAGGAAAAAAATGGAAGAATATGAATATGCAATAATTGGGCAGGGGGCAGCTGCGTTTGCAGCCGCAATAAAAGCCGATGAAATGGGAATAAAGACGGTGATGATAGGAAAGAACGAAACAGAAGGCACTTTGTTGGGAGGGACTTGCGTAAATGTAGGGTGTGTTCCAAGCAAGAGGCTGATAACAGTGGGAAACTACTTGGACAAATTTAACAACAAGAGGTTTGATGGCATGTCCTATGCTGCTAGAGTTAATAACTTCAATAAGGTGATGCAAGATAAGGAATTTCTCGTTGAAAGCTTGCGTTCAGATAAATATCAAAAGGTCCTTAGGAAACTCAAAAACGTGAAATACATGAACGGATTTGCAAGCTTCGAAGACAAAAACACTTTGTCTGTGAATGGGAAAAAGATTAGAGCAATGAAGATACTCGTAGCCACGGGGGCGAGAGCCAGGGTACCTGACATAAATGGCTTAGATAAGGTGAAATATTTAACGAACGAGGAAGCACTTTCAATGAAGAGACTACCGAAGTCCATGATCATAATCGGTGGAAGAGCTCTCGGACTTGAGTTTGCTGAGATGTTTACGCATTTTGGAGTTAAGATAACTTTACTTCAAAGGAGCGAGAGGATATTACCAAACTGGGAGCCTGAAGTAAGTTATTACTTGGAAAAATATCTAAAAGAAGAAGGGATAAACATAATAACAAATACAGACATAAAAGAAATCTCAAATGAAAAGGGTCTCGTAAAAGTATTTTTCTCAACAGGAGGCAAGAAGAGAGAGGTGACAGCAGAGAAAATACTGCTTGCTACCGGCAGAACTCCAAATATAGAGAGACTAAGATTGGACAAAGCAGGAATAGAAACCGATAAAAACGGCTTCATAAAGATCGATGAATACATGAGAACTTCTGCTGAAAACATCTACGCGGCCGGGGACGTGACTGGAGAACCGATGCTGGAGGCGCTTGCAGCCGCAGAGGGAAATAAAGCTACTATCAATGCGTTCAGTGATAGGAAAGTATCAATAAAATTCAACACCATTCCATCAGCAGTATTCACATTTCCTGAAGCGGCGAGGGTAGGATTTACAGATGAGGAAGCTAATAATATGGGAATAAAGTGTGCATGCAATACTGTATTATTCAAAGATTTAGCAAAAGCGGAGATAATAAATGACACTAGAGGGCTGATAAAGATGGTTATAGACGCAAAAACCAAGCGCATAATCGGTGTGGAAATAGTCGGAGAAAACGCGGCTGATTTAATTCATGAAGCTACCATCGCGGTGAAGTTCAATCTCACGATAGATGATATAATAGACACCGTCCATGTGTTTCCGACTCTAAGTGAGATAACTAAGTTGGCTGCCCTGTCATTCTATCATAACATAGAAGATTTGAGCTGCTGCAGTGAGTGAGAGGAATAACACTTCAAAGAAAACCTTATTATACGGCATAAATTTCTATAAACTATGCAGAGGTAGCGAAGCGGTCAAACGCGCTGGCTTCAGGGGTCAGTGACATTGGTCTTCGAGGGTTCGAATCCCTCCCTCTGCAATCCCTTCAGATGACTTTCACTTCAGATTCGTCAGCCTTGAATCCTATCTTGTGATGGGTTCCATCACAGAAAGGCTTGTGTTCAGAATGCCCGCATCTGCAGAGTGCGTAGAGTGTTTTTTCATCAACTATCACAAGATTCGGTCCGTCTTTAACCGATTTAATGATTACGCTTTTACTTTCCATGATCAACACAGACACATCAAAAATTTAAGCCTTTCCACTTTTGTTTACAAGATTAAGCATATCGTTTTGAAACTCGTACGGGTTCTTTATTCCTATTAAAGTCAGCGAAGGCCTTGCCGTTTCCTCCAATTCTATCGATATCCTTCCTAGACCTAACAGTCTATCTGAAAGCGTCCTAACCATAGATATGTTACTTATCTTGTTTGGAAGGACGACATCCATGGCCTTTGAACCGATTCCACGCATCGACAATATCAGTATCCTTCTATCGGTTACAATATAGTCTGTAAAGTATACTGATAATTCCGCGACGACCACCTCTATCAGACCTAGTATCTCAAGAACCGATGGAATGATAGGAAGAGAGCCTATAGAATAGAGATCAATTCCTACCGAAGATGTCAGATAAGAGATAGGAAGATCCAAGTATCTGTATCCTGGTTGTAAACCGAAAACAAATAAAACAAGGGCAAAAACAATGAGAAGCAGACCGATCCAGAGTCCTCTTTTTATCAAAATAGCTGGCTTTCTTTTGCTAATTATCTTCTCATCTGGCATCAACTCAGTATTTTGCATAAAAAGAAGTAAACATCTGTGTTTTAATTACTTTTGAGCCCAATAAAATGGGGCCTCCTGACCAAAAAACAAAAAGAGAACCTGAAAGACCTTTTTTCAGGTCTTTGGTTCTAAATCACTGAACGCCTGTA
>JAGDXV010000018.1 GCA_023261805.1 Candidatus Parvarchaeota archaeon
CCTGAAGCTATTGCAGAAAATCTAAGGAAGAAAATTCAAGTATGAAAAATGAGAATAAATTATCGGTGATTTTGCTTGCATTGATAATTTTGTTTTCCATTCTAATACTTCTGATGTATCTGCCGCATTCTAATATAAAGCCCACACAAAGTAAAAACACTCTTGCAGAGATAAATTTCTTAGAAACTTATGATTACAAAAACCTTTCGGCTTTTGAGAATCTAATACTGTTGAACGGTTCTAATGAGCTCATCTTTGGATGCAACAAAGTCCTGCTTCCGGTCTATCCAATACCGCCCCTAGAAAACCAAACAGAAATCAAACTGATGAGTCTCTATATCACACAAAATGCTATCTGTGGGATAAACAATCTGACGTATAACTGTACAAACGTCGAGAATCAGTTGTATAACTTAACATATCCAATAATAAACAAAAGTCTGGTCTTCGAATTCTTCAATGAAACAAAGGAAGGAATCATACATGAGTATCAAGATATGATCAATATCAGCAAAAAACAAAATGTGTCAATGCCACAATACATATCCTCTCCCTTAAATTATGACATAAAAATACTGAACAACACCCAAAACACGACCTCATCTATGCTCACGACTCTGATAAAATTAAAGCAAGTTCCATCGGTTATAAACATAAACGGGGCGCTCCCTGCGGAAGGAATGCCGGTTTACTTCATGAGTCCTTTCTTTTACTTTCCGGCCTTCAAAGGCTGTGGAAATGGCACGGTCTTTAATCTGATATTGAACGAAAACGAATCCCTGTCACCAGAATACTTGGATATACTCGCGATGAAAAATATAAACCTGACAAATATCTGTATTAAATATTCAGGAAACCCTTGCAATGAAACTGAAATGAACAGTACTAAATCGGCCTTCTATGTACCAGTATAAAGCTTATTTTTATATATTCGTAGCTGTCCTGACGATAGCGATAGTGGTGACTATATACCTTTACGTACAGGTGCTGAGTCTTTCAGAAACATATAATGTACATGCGTCTGATTTCAATATGTCTGGGTGGTGCCAGCCTGGAAAACCAACCGAAGTCATCTATTACGGATCTGACTGTCCTGCGTGTATTTCCGTATATGATTCCTTTATAAACATAACCTCTCTGTTCGGCATATGGCAGGGGGATCGCTTTTACAGCGGGTATTTTTGTGCATATGCTATAAATCTCACCGCCTACAATGAAAATCTATCGAATATATTTGCACCTCCAGAAGCGATACCTCTATTTCAAAGCGTATCCGATGGAAGAATACCTTTACTTGTATTCAATGGCGAATTCTACAAGATAGGGGGCTACACAACTAACTCGACAGCAGATGCCTCGATACTAAAATATATCTGTGCCACTATAAACAGTTCCGCTCCTGAATGTCAATGAATCCTCTATTCTGAATATTTAAATAGCTGGAGCGAATCAAAATCATAATATGGTCAGATCTAAGGGAGTGCATAGAAGGAGTCGTGATAGGTTACTCATGAAGCTTACCTATCCGGAAGCCATAAGAAGGTCGCTTCAAAGCTTTAAAACGAATGACTCTGTTGTAATATCTCCTAATCCTTCAATACAAAAAAACATACCTCATCACAGGTTTTTTGGAGTAAGCGGTAGGGTGATCGGCAAAAAGGGTAGAGCATATACTGTGGAGATAAGACAAGGTAGCAAACTAAAGTACGTAGACATGCTGCCTGAGCATCTAAAGAGGGCATAAAATGGAATACAAAATAGAAGATGAAGTATTGTTGAGCGAAAGCGAGGTAAAAGAAAGATACTCAGACTACATAGAGAGCGATTCAGAATATGGAAAAAAGCTTATAGAGCACATGAAAAAAAACATTAAAATAAAGGACCCATCGGAAGCTTTCAACGACCTCCTGGCCCTTAATCTGAACATAAGAGACGATTATCTAAAATACATAATAGATGTACAACCTTCTTCGGCAGACCAGGTCAGAGCGATAGTCGCACCACTTAAAATACAGATATCAGAGGACAACATCAAGAAGATATTGGCAGTCATTAAGAAGCATCAGTAGGGGGAGAAAAAGATGGGAAAAGACGAATATGCGACAGTGATAGAATATCTTCCTTACGGATTCTCGGACTCTACAGATAGAAGGCCGATAGCGGTATTGCTCACAGATTCCCTCTCGCTCCTTTCAGCCGCTACCAAAAGAAACGCAAAAATAGAGGTTGGAAAGCGAGTATACATCGGCGAAGGAAAAAGAGACGAAATACATCACATAATATCCCGCATCAGTTTTGAAAAACTAAATGAAGAAGGAAAAAATTTAGTGAGAAGCATAGTTGAAAAGCATGTAAAAGACAATGAAGCCCATTTTGTAGACCTAATAAATAAACTTGGACCTATAAACGTAAGACTGCATTCAATAGAATTGATCCCGAATTTCGGGAGCAAACTAACACAAAAACTTCTAGATGAAAGAAAAAAGCAGCCATTTACAAGTTATGATGACATAAATAAAAGAGTAGCGCCGCCTACAGATATAAGGAAGGAAATAGAGGACAGAATAATCGAAGAGATGGCTGAAAAAGACAAGTACAGGCTCTTCACATAGGGGCTGTAGTATAATGGTAGAACAAACGGCTCCAGCTCGCTGGAAATATGACGTTAAGAATGATTGAGAAGAAACCGTTTGATCCAGGTTCAAATCCTGGCAGCCCCACCTTATCTGCCTCAAAAATATTTTAACCTAAAAGGAGATAAAATAAAATGGATACACTAGTGATCATTGAAAAAAGAAAAACCAAAGATGTAGAGCGTCAACCACTGGAAATCGTCGAAAGAAAGGGACTGGGGCATCCGGATTCTATAGCTGATGCAATAGCCGAAAGGTTTTCCAGAAATCTCTCAAATTATTATTTAGATCACTTCGGCACGGTATTGCATTACAATGTTGACAAGCTTGAAGTTATCGGTGGTGAGGCAAGACCAAACTTCGGCGGAGGAAAAATAATAAGACCGATGACAATCCTTTTCTCTGGAAGAGCAACCTTCGATTATAGAGATACAACGATACCTGTTGAAGAAATAGCGAAAGAATCCGCTAAAAGCTGGATAAAAGAAAACCTCAGGTTCGTGGATACAGATACAGTGAAGTACATATTCGAAACAAAGAAAGGCGCAGGAAACCTCTCAGATGCCTTCGAAAGGGAGGGAAAAGTCTATTCTAATGATACTTCTTTTGGAGTCGGATATGCTCCAATGAGCAGATTAGAAAAGTATGTCCTTCTGCTGGAAAAATATATGAATTCTTCTGAGTTCAGACATGTTTTTCCTTTTGCCGGAGAGGATGTAAAAATAATGGGAGTTAGAATGCGGCACGTCTTCGCATTCACAGTAGCTATGGCCTTCGTTGACAGATTCATATCTTCAGAAGAAGATTACTTTAAAAAGAAGGGGCAGGTCATAAAGGACTTGGAGCACTTTCTCGAAAAAAACGGTTTGGCACCCAAAGAACGCAGAACCGGATATCCAACAGGAGCTGTAGTGCGCCTAAATGAAATGGATGAAAGAGGAAGAGGAACAAATGGGTGCTACCTTACTGTTACGGGGACAAGTGCAGAGGGCGGAGATGACGGAGCCGTCGGTAGAGGCAATAGAGCAAATGGATTGATAACACCAAACAGACCAATGACTCTAGAAGCAGTAGCCGGGAAAAATCCAATAAATCACATAGGTAAATTATACAGCCTCTATGCATTCAAACTTGCCCAGGATATGTACGAAACACTACATATCAAAAATGAAATAAAGATCGTGAATAGAATAGGCCAAGACATCACCAAACCGCAAGCAATTTCGATAACGATAGATGTGCCTACATCACTTGAAACAAAAAATAAAATAAGAGGATTCCTTGCTGAACGCTTACCAAAGATTTTGGACTTCAGAGAAGATATCATCAAGGGAAAAATAACCTTGCCATAGACTTCTACTGCAATAAAAGACTCCTTCATGAAAAGCATTAAGAATGGCTTCTCAGGTACGACTTAGAAAAGCCTTCAACGTGCGAAGCGATTATCCTGCCGCCTTTCATTTTTTCACCGACATACTTACCAAGTCTATTTGCATATATAGTTCCACCTTTCATGTGATAACCAGCCCAATCACCGCCAATCTCGAAGAACAACGAACCGCCTTCCATATTTGATCCAGGAAAATTACCTGTTATATCTGAGACGATCAATCCTCCTTTCATATAAACCCCCAGATCTATCCCTGTAAAATTCAAATGAATTTCTCCTCCTGACATATCAAAACCAACATTATTTCCCGCGAAAAATGCAGTGATCTTTCCTCCCTTCATCTCCTGACCTAGCCTATCACCAGCGGATCCTGCAAATATTTCCCCGTTGATCATGCCAAAACCAAGATATTCACCGGCTTTGTTGACAAATGCTCTTCCGCCTGTTATGCCTTTACAGCAATAATCACGCGAATATTTGGAGCTCACTTCACCGCCTCTCATTCCCTCGGCAAAATAATCCCTTGCTTTATTAATATGAACAGTGCCTTTCGTCCATTCAAAAAATAGATAATCTAACTCGACAGGAATTTCCAACATGATCTCATCATCTTCCTTTATTATCTTGCTCAAAGTTGCTGTAATAAACAAACCTAAAACAGCCCGCTCTTTATCTGAAAGTCTCTTGGGCTTCAATGAGCTTACAAAAGCCTTAACATCCCCCAAATTATATTCGCCTGTAAGTATCTCTACTGATTTGTAATACAACTCTTTCGCTTTTTTATCATCTATATAATTTTCATTAGAATATTTAATAAGATCATAAAGACTCTTTCTTAGATACTCTTCCCGCTCACTAATGTTTTCTTTATCAACAAAATATTTCTCGTTGCCCCTCTTAAGAATACTGAAAAGAGTCATAAAACAACGGGTAAATTATTATCTTTTCTAAGATTTAAACCTGAATTCAATCTTCTATCAGCAGAATGTAGCCTCATTTCACAATTATTGTTGAATTTTTGGGAATGAAAGAGATGTTCTCTAAAGCATTTGGAGGAGATAAGAGAGCAGAAAAGTCGATTGAAAAGGATTCCACAATTCCGCCGGTGGAAGCGAAGGTAAGATTAGCATAAACAGGCAAGCCTAAACTTTTTGAAAGACAAGTCTCACCGACCGGAACCGATCCATTCTCCTCATAAACATCCATAAGGGAGCAGTTAGTTCCACTCCTGTTTTCATACGAAACAAATTTCAGTGCAAGACCATTTGACATGCTCAGCATATTCTCAAAATTGTAAGGAGATAAGGACAAAACAGCCTTCGCCTCTGGATTCACTGTGAAAAAGTAAAGCAGCGTGCCAAAAGAAAGCTCTGGCTGAACTGCAAGAGGAATATATTCGCATTCAAAAGACTTATTTTCAACACATGAAACAAACCCAGTGGAATTACTGAAAAGGAAGCCTGTAGAATTGGATGAAAAGGAAGAAAATGTACTCAAGGAGTGTATACCTGAAAAATTGAAGGTATAATCTATTCTATACATGTTATCTTTTTTACTAAGATTAAAGTTCATTGGGATAGAATAGCGTACACCCGAAACATTTAAGAAGATTTCTCCATCGTATATCGCTGAGAAACCGGTCGATTGATACGTTTTATTAACAACGTTAGTTATGGCATTGTAACTGCTCTGAATACCGATTGTTCTGTTCATTACTGTTGATATTGGTGAAGATACTGCTCTTTCCAGAATGTTTGATTTATAGACCAAAAGTACGACTAAAATTATAAACAAGATGGCGATCGTGATCACTTTTTCGAATGGAGGCATGCTTTTCCTGCTTGCTTCTACACCTTCAAGCTCCATATTATACAAAGAAAATCTACAAATTAATATGTGCTGTTTCGATATGAGATTTGTTAGAATACTTACCAGAATACGGCTTTGAGCTTGGGGATTCTGTTCTGGCAAGTATAAGATGTACAATCCTCTCGCCAGGGTAAAGTTTGATGGGAAAATTAGAACCTAACATGCCAATCGTCAAATTGCCCTCGAATCCTGCGTCTACGATGGTTGGAGGGATCAGAATTCCCAGACGAGCGTATGTAGATCTAAGATTTATGAAGCCAACTAAATTTGAAGAAAGTTTGATCCTCTCTCTGATCAGAATAAGAATATGTTCATTTGGATTCAAAATAAACGCTTCACCTTTTTCCCTTACAAATTCATCTGCCTTGTTGGAATATATATCATAAATGTCTTTATTCCTAAACCTAAGAATCTCATCTCCAAGTCTAAGATCGACACCGTTTTCCCTCACTGTATCGTTCTGAAGAGGATCGATAACGAGCTCTCCGCTTTCCATGGCTTTCCTAATATCAACATCACTCAAAATCATTATATTGAAAAAGAGAACAGTGTTTATAAAGTTTGAGATTCAAGTGATACAGATCACAAAGTGATTCTAAAGAGATTAATAAACGGGATGAGAAATTAAAATCTATGAATATAATACAAGAGATATTGAAAGAATTGAGCAGGGCACTGAATATACCTGCAGATGAACTCGAAAAGAGCCTATCATATCCGACACAGGAAAAGGGAGATATCGCAACAAATATCGCAATAAAGCTTTCTAAGGAAACTGGAAAACCTCTCAAAGAAATCGCGGAAGATATCGCTAAAAAAGCGAAAAAAATTGATCTGTTCTCTGAGGTAAATATTATAAACGGGTATATCAATTTCAGATACAACTACAGCAAAATAATCAGATACATAGAAAAGATCGATGAAAATTATGGAGAAACAAAGGAACAAAAAGAGGAAAGAATACTAATTGAGCACACATCTGCTAATCCAAATAAGGCTATACATATAGGGCATCTCCGAAATGCCTGCATCGGCGATTCTCTAGTCAAATTACTTAAAATGATGAACTTCAAACCGATAGTCGAAAATTACATAGACGACACAGGAGCTCAGGTGGCTGATGACATAGTTGGTATAAAGTATTTTGGATTCCCAATCGAAAAGCAAGGTATGAAAATCGATCATTATTTTGGAGATGAAATATATGTGAAAGTAAATCAAGAATATGAAAAGAATCCTGCTCTTTTAGAAAAAAGAAGGGAAATACTGCAGAAGATAGAAACAGGCGATAAAGAGATCACGGAGTTATCAGACAAGATAACTCATAGCATACTTCAGGCCCAATTGGAGACCCTGGAAATGCTTGGCATAAACTACGATGTTATAGTCAAAGAATCGGATATAATAAGATACAACCTATGGAAAACTGCCTTTGAAATACTAAAAGAAAAAAAAGAGATAAAACTCGCAGACTCTGGAAAGAACGCTGGATGCTGGGTCTACATGGATGGAAATGAGAAACCCCTTACAAGATCCGATGGAACTGTCCTTTACATAGGTAAGGATATCGCCCATGCCATGTGGAAACACGGGTTGATAGAAGATGTGTTTCTATACTCAAAGCTTAAGAATCAACCGAGCGGAGAAAGTATATTCGAGACAAATCAAAAAGGGGAACGGCTGAATGGAAGGTATAACAACGTCAAAAAGTCCATTAATATAATAGGATCCGAACAAGCCATAAATCAGAAAATCGTCACTGAAATCATCAAGAAACTAAGTAAAGGCGAAAAAGAATATATCTATTATCCCTATGAACTTGTCTATCTCTCTCCAAATAGTATGAAAAGATTGGGGAAAACACCAGAACATGCACAAACAAAAATGAGCGGAAGAAAGGGGCTATTCTTTAATGCGGATGACATACTGGAAGATTTAACGAAAATAGCATATGAAGGCGTAAAGAAGAGGAACCCAGAAATCAACAATGAAGAAGCTGAAAGGATCGCAAAGTCTATCGCTATATCAACTATAAGATATGAAATGGTAAAAACAGACCCAAACAAGGCGATAGTATTTGACATAGACCAGACACTGAGGATCGAACAAGGGAGTGCCTCATACTTGATGTATTCACTGGCAAGAGCCAACAGCATCTTAAGGAAAGCGGGCGAGACAAATAAAAGGGAAGAAGCGTTCGATGACGTGTATTTAACAAACATGGACAAAGAACTTATCAAAAAGATACTACAGTTTCCAGCGATTATAGAAAGAAGTGCTAGACAGTTGTATCTTCCGACGCTTGCAACCTATGTTACAGAACTTTCATTGTTGTTCAACAAATGGTATGAGACCTCTCCCGTCATAAAGACAGAGGAGCCAGTAAAATCCCTACGAATTATGCTGGTTGAAAAAACGAGAACAACGCTTCTAAAAGCATTCAATGTGCTTGGAATAATAGGGATTGAAAAAATGTGAATGATTCACATCCCTTTGATCATCTTCTCCAAGCCTTGTATGTAACCCAAAGAACAAACAGGAGCAGTATTGTTTATAACCTCACATATCTGCGCTGTCAATATGTTCGCGGCTCCAAGAGCAGTTTCACCGAATGAGTCTGGAGTAGGATTCTGAAGGGAACTGAACAGACTTTCATGCGTCGAAAACTTTGTCAGATTACTAAAGATAATGTTTGGATTGAGATTGGCACCGTCAAATACATACCGATTATTGATATCAAAGAACGGTACCCCCTCGACTATGAAATTATCCAAACCAAATCCGTGATAACTATCGAAGGCGTCAGTTGCCAATACAACATTGTTGTACACAAAAGGCGAAATCGAATCTATTCCAGTAAGATTCACAAGGAAAGAGGATCCAATCTCATCTAATGGCACAAAGTTTATGTAATTGGAATTATAATATGCTCCATAGAAAAAGGGAGTAGGATTTTCATCACCATAAGGAGCCTGACCACTTATGGACGGCTTCGACATTGCATTGTAGAATAAAGCAGAGTTATAATCAAATGTAAAAGTTGGTATGTTGCCGTCATTCGTTGCAGATCTGTCATAGAAAAGCTGAGTGAAGTTACCGAATCTTGACAAGGCTATCGCAATGGGATATCTTTCCTGCGCACAGTAGGGACAACCCTGAGCACCTATATAAACAAAGGTTGGTTTTCCATCGTAATTTAATGTCGGTATATTTACTGTTGAACTTCCGTTAACAGAAACCGTGCTATTTCCCCCGACCATCAAAGGAATGACATCATAATTTCCATCAGGCATGACCAAGAAACACACCGCAGGGTTTGCAGAAGTTTGACCATTGCTAGACATATTCTGTGCTTTATAACACTGAATCTTCCCAGACAGTTGCTCTGAACCAACCTGTGCTAACTGATTGCTAAGATTAGATAAGATAGAGACATAATCCGGTTCTGGAGTTCCTACAGGACCCTTAAAAAACTGTAAAGAAGTGCCAGAGTTATTTATCTTCGAGAAATTAAGGTTTTCAATCGGATTTCCCAGCGGAATGTTTCCTAAATTAGAACTTGTAACCCCGGCCAAATTCGGAGAGGTGAAAACAACATGAGCCGTGGTCGAAACTGCCTCTTTAGGATAGTAGAAATGCAATGCCAAAAGGATGAGTATCGCGATGACAACAATAGAAACAAAGATAAGCAGAGCATTATTTAATCTCAATACTTTATTGTTTCTAAACAAGAAAGGTGCCCTGAGTTCTTTTTCCTCGTTTTCTATCTTCTTCTCCTCTTTTTCCACTTCGCTCTGTATATGTGATTCCTGCTTTATCTCTCTCTGCATCTTATCTTCGACATTCCCAACACGCCGATCAAGCTCATCCAATTTCCTGAGAATTAGATCAAGCTTATCATCTTTTTCGTCCATGAAAAGCCCTTGTTTATATTTGACACAGAGCGTTTATATACTTTAATCCAAAAGAAAACGCGCTGCTTATTCCTTCGATCTCAGATCATAAATGAGCTTAGGCTTTCCCTTAGGGATGCTCGAAGCATCTCCAAACTCAACGGAAACTTTCCCCAGATCATTCCCTATAACATAAGATAGTTCTGGTCCTTGTCCAGAAAGAACTCCCTTAAGAGTGTTGAGAATACTACTAATCTCTCTATCCTTCAGCTTTGATTTACCATTTTCGATCACCAATGTAAGCACGTCTATTCCGTCCTTTTTCGTCACGGTGAAATACCCTGTTATGTCCATTCCAAACCTGTCTCTCAAAGCGTCCATCGTTCTTGCAGCAACCGGATCTGTTAACTTGGCAACTGAGAAATGCACTATTCCATCGCTCCTGCTAATGTACTCGAAAATTGGGTCTCCGCCCGGTGAAAAGTCAATTATCTTGATAATATCGTGAAGATTATAATTTATAAGAGGTGCAATTTCCTGACCCCTTTCCATCTTGTTCGTAATTACTAATTCTCCCGTCCTTCCTATGGCATTGCGATCAAGCTTATGTAATCCTTCATTATCAAGAAGCAGATAATAATTATTGTAGCGACTCAATCTAACATTTCCGCTATGAGGTCCAAGACCCATGGCGCTTTCTGTTGTTCCATAATTAACAGAAAAACTAGGCGTACCGAGCAGTTCCTTTAAAAGATTTGCCTGTGAAGGGGAAGTGTAGGTTCCACCTGTGATCAACCAAGTTTTCATTTTTTCATTGTAATTCCTAAGTTTTTTTGAACTGTCATCATCAAGTGAACCGACCAATTTCAATAAAACCGGGTCAAAACCTCCCCAAATTATAGACTTTCCGGGCTTCAATAAACTGTACGCTTCCTCTGCTAGATCCAAAAGGTTTGTAGAATAAGGATTAGAAATCTCAATGGCTCGCTTGTACTTGATATATTCAGAAAAGATTTCTCCGCTTACAGCAGGCATACGTGGTAGCTGAGAGACCGCAACACCAAGAGCATCCGAAACTGAACCGATGATATCTTGGTCTTTCCCAAAAACTTTCTCCCTACTCGTGCTAGAAATAAGATCATCAAGCGAAAGAGCTTGTGCAGAAATACTATCAGACGTCCTTGGGATGCTCTTAGGCTTACCAGACGAGCCTGATGTCAAAAATATTCTCATTGATGCATCGTTCTTGGGAATCAGACTTTTATAGTTATCTTCTCTAAATATAGCTGCATCAATTACAGGCAATTTAAGTAATAAGTCTTCCGCACGTTCTTCATTAATCCGATCATAGTTTTTTCTAATCGGGTCATACTCAGGCTTTTCCTCATAGTATGGAATATTTTTAACAGCATAGCGCAACGTTTCCCCGACACTCATATTTCCCATTCAGATCACCCCCAATTAAAGATCTGCGACAAAAACGCATGCCCCGTCTCCCTTCGCAACACAGTTAACTTCATTAAATACTAAATTGCGATCGAAGATGGAACCAAAAAGCTGAGAAAGGATTCCTCTGGAAAAATAACAGACTGGCTTATCCGAGGCCCCGAACAATTTAACATATTCCTCCGCAAAAACTGAAGGCTGAATAGAAACAATTATCTTATCTGTTTGTATAGAAAAATCTATCCCTCCAGCACCATAAAGTGGGGAAGTTTTCTTTATAAAATCAAGTATCTGCTGTGGATCAGAAAATCTTTTTTTATAATCCGCCATGATACCTTTTAATGCCAAGCTTCCAGCATCTTCAAGTATCTTTGGGTTCACATCAAGAAGAGGCTTGAACAACGAAACAAGAACATCCAAGTTAAGTATCGCTCCTGGACGGCCTAACAATAGCAATCTTTTATCGACTACATCGATATTCTTGGTGAATATCAAATCCTGGAAAAATTTTTCCGTCTCTATATCACTTTCACTTGACATAGATTCCCCCTTTATCTATCTTCATTGGAATAACCGCTCTGTATTGGTTGGTTCTTCTCATTTTCATCACTTGTATACTTCTATCATATTCCCCGCCCAAGCCTGTATAAAAGAGGTTAATGACAGCATCGGCTAGATATTCCCCACTGAAGGCCTTAACATCATTACTGCCGTTCTCAAACTCTTCATCAATAAGGATCGTCGTGACATTCAAGCCCTTCAAGGACGAAATAAGATCTAAAAGGAATTTCCTGAACTTTGCCCTGTCTTCAAAATACAGAGCCAACGCTGATATCGAGTCTATGACCAATCTGGAAACATTCTTCTGCCTAACGAGATCTATGATAGGAAGATACTCGAAATTCAACGGAGAGGCAAATGAAATAAGCATAGATCCTTTACTAATATAATCTGTTGGGTCCATACCCAAGACCAGCATGTCGCGCTTAATATCATCCGGTTGCTCCTCGAGGGAGACATAAAGACAGTTTTCACCGTCCTTAAGTCCTTGATACAAAAATTGCATTCCGAAGATAGATTTTCCTGATCCCGGCCCACCTACAACAGTAATTATCGAACCCTTTTCAAAGCCACCCTCTATCTTCTCATCGAACCCAGGTATCCCGCTCTTTATCCTTTCCATTTTTCCTCCCTTATCTACTTATGTCGCTCACACCGTCAAAACTAAATGGATTTTGAGGCCTTTCACGAATGCCTCTGTCATCC
>JAGDXV010000005.1 GCA_023261805.1 Candidatus Parvarchaeota archaeon
TTCCCCTTTCGTAAGATAAGGGGATGAAAGGCGGTAATGATAAGTATTTATGGAAGAAACGATGGACAGAAACAGGGTGTTGAAGCGAGAAGCCCCATGCGGAAGCTCGAGGTAGTTCACTGCGTAGAAAGAGAGGACCTTAAAACAACGGAACCCTAGAACTTCCGAGATTTCAGCGAGGACAGTATTTGGCTAATTGATTATCATCTAAAATCACCTCATCTCCTTTCGCTCTACCTCTAAGATCTTGAATTACTGCATCGAGTATCTCTTTAGGGGGCTGTTTTTCACTCGATTTAAATGATTTGACGTAGAATCCACTATCTACGTATACTACTGCAATCCCGATCATCCTATCTTCGATGCTGTATCTTATTAGTTTGAATCCGTGGCCATTATTGAAATAATCTTTTTGGTATTTGTACATTAGATCGACCAGAATCTTTGGATCTTGTCCTCTTACACCTGTCTGAATGTAATCATAATAATTATAGTGTAAGGGATTATTGTCCTCTTCTGCATACAATATCTTTGTTCCATCTCCATCCATTATAGAATACTCTTTTCCCTCTCTTTCAATTGAATTATTTATAGATTCAACAAGTTTCTCTCTATCGCTTTCCGGCAGAAGGAAAAACGTGCAAAGCTCTTTCATGTCTAGATCCTTTTTGATCCCATATTTTTCAGAAACAAAAGCCATCAAAATTCTTCGGTAATCTTTGATGGTCTTCTTGCTGGGCCTTGGAAGCTTTGCAGGCGAGTGCAGATAAGTCGATATGGCACACAGAGAATCGACATCGGATTCTTTCAAATCATTGCTATGCCCATCAAATTCCTTCTGAAAATTGAAAAGATCGCTTATAGATAAGTAATCGAATACCACTTCGCCGAACCTTCTGATAAGTTCTGAGGCTGTGATCACTTCGGCCCCTCCTTTTGAACGTGACCGATCATCGTATCCATGTCCGTCGTTCAGGCGGCGTATATAGTCAAATCCAGCCAATTCGCTTAATTTATTGGAGATCTCTACTGCAGATTTATAGTCTTTTGCTTGGCTTATCGTTTTTATCGCAATTTTAACTGCAGTTTCGTTATCGGTGAAGGTTGCAATTTTAGTTATATTTTTAGCGATGATGGAAAATGCTTCGTTTGCCTCGCGCGGATCTTCATTTTTGTAGTTGTGGCTCAAATTAGTGACAAGATCCGCGAGTTGCCGCCCGGACATCACTCTCGTCCCAGATTCTAGTAATTTCTCTAAACGTTCTCTGTAGTTCGCTATACTGTCGATCCACAACAATTCTCTCAACTCTGATGCAATACCCAATCCAATATAGGGATTATTACTGTATTGATTAAGGGTTTTCGCGATCCCTTCAATAATTTTCCTATTAGACGTTCTAATCGCGATGTCTCTAAGCAATCCATGGATGTCTTCATGTTCTTTATAGTTTTCAATTGCTTTCACTGAGGCGATGACAGCTCCTTCATCGGAAGTGCGTACCGCTATAGTCTTGATAATATCAGTGATTCTGTATCTGGCGTCATCATTTTTATACATCGCTATTGCATTCATTGATTCGGAAACGGCGATCAGACTTCTTGTAGATCTAAATATCTCTTCCAATGATTTGCGTATTGATCCCCATTCTTTTGGATTGTCTGTTACATTTTGATGGTTGGAGGAAAGCAGGGCATCTAAATTATTTGGATCTTCTCTTCTAAAAAGTCTAATACCCTCGCCTATAAATTTCATCCTCCACTTGATGTAATGGATATGTTCAAATATAAATCTTTCGTTGTGTGTGTTTGGATGACATCGCTCATGGCAATTGACTGTGCAGGGACCGATAAGAATATATTAATTTTGATGATTTGATTGAAATGTATGGACTTCGATGAGGATAGACTGAAAAAATTGGAGAATCTGAAAGCCAAAGGCATAGATCCCTATGGTCATAGATATGAGATAACATCGAATCTGTTGAACATAAAACGGAACTTTGAGCAATTGAACGGCAAGAGTGAGCAAGTTGCAGGCAGGATCATAGGAAAACGCGACCATGGAAAATTGAAATTTTTGGACCTACAAGATGAATTTGCGACGCTTCAGATATATATCTCTGAGAACAACTTGGACGAGCAATCTAAATTTATACTGAGTCAGCTCGACGTCGGAGATATAATAGGTGTTTATGGTGTTGTTGTAAAAACGAAGACAGGGGAAATATCCGTTTCCGCCCAGAGAATAGACATCCTAGCGAAAAGCATTTTGCCCCTTCCTCCACGCTGGTATGGCTTAGCGGACACAGAAAAAAGATTCAGGAAGCGTTATCTCGACCTTATAATGAATCCGGATGTGAAAGAGAGGATAAAGGATGCAGCCAAGGTGACGTCGATAATAAGAAGCTTTCTTGAGAAGAGAGGATTCATAGAATTTGAGACGCCCGCCCTTCAACCAATATATGGAGGAGCGAATGCCAGGCCATTTATAACCCATTACAATGCACTGGATAGGGACATGTATCTTCGTGTGTCGGATGAATTATATCTTAAAAGATTGATCATAGGCGGATACGAAAAAGTCTTCGAGATAGGAAAGGACTTCAGGAACGAGGGCATGGACATCCTTCACAATCCGGAGTTTCAGATGTTGGAGCTGTATCAAGCTTATGGTGATCTTAGCGATATGATGGAGATAACAAAGGAATTGATCAAAGAGGTGTCAAAGCAGATACGTGGCAGTTATGAGATAGAATTTGATGGAAAGAAAATACATCTAGATAAATATGATGTCGTCAAGATGGAGGACAGCGTTATCAAGATTATAGGCACTTCCGACAAAAAGGAGATAATAGAGGCTGCAAAGAAGATAGATCCTCTCGTTTCAGATTACGGCGAGGCGATAAATACTTTATTTGAGGAAAAAGTTCAAAAGACGCTCATCCAGCCGACATTTGTGACCACTTATCCTATTGAGGTTTCTCCTTTAGCGAAGAGAACCAAAGAAAATCCAGATTTTGTCGATCGCTTCGAGCTATTCATAGACGGGATAGAGATAGCAAATGCTTTCACTGAATTGAATGACCCCCAGGATCAGATAAAAAGGTTCGAACTTGAAGCGGAGAGGAGAAAAAGAGGCGTCGCAGAGACGCAGGTCATGGACTGGGATTTCATAGAGGCTCAGGCGTATGGTATGCCACCGACAGGTGGATTGGGTATAGGAATAGCGAGACTGCAGATGTTGGTGACAGGTATCAAGTCGATTAAGGAGGTTATGCCGTTCCCTCAGCTAAGATCTATAGACAATTCTGAAGAGAGGGAACAGAAATCATAGACAGATTTTTGATTGGTTTGAATGGACAAACTGAATTAAGGGAATATTATCCGTATTTGGGCCGCGAGGGGATCGAACCCTCGACCTCCGGTTTACCAAGATTATTAGAGCGTGATCGTATAAGACCGGCGCTCCACCACTAAGCTAGCGGCCCAATAAACTATAAAATAACGCGCGCATTTATAAAGATGATGGATTTGGAGGATACAAAGCTGAGGTTCATCAAAGGTGAGAGATACGCCCTTCTCGATGATTATGCGATAGTCGGCGATGTTCACCTAGGTTTTGAGGAAAAATTCAATGAAGAGGGATATAACGTTCCCCTTTTTTCAAAGAAAATTGAAAAGAGGCTGCTGTCGATAAGCTCAAAAAAACTGATAATGTTGGGGGATGTCAAAGAGGGGATATCTTTTCTTTCTTTGCATAAAAGGGATTCTATAAGAAATTTTTTTAAGGACATTTCAGCGAGATTCGACGAGACGATAATAACTAAAGGAAATCACGATGCGAATATAGAGCGTTTGCTGCACGATATACCAAACATAAAGGTAGTGAGAGAATTCTTGTATGGGGACATTCTTTTTCTTCATGGGCATAGACTACCCGATAAGACAGATATAAAGGCAGCCTCAACGATCTGTTCAGCTCATCTTCATCCTACAATTAAGATGGTCGATGCAAATGGTGTTGTATATTATGATGATTGCTGGCTTCTTTTTGATCTATTCCTACCGAGGGAGAAATTCGGGGACAACAATGTAAAGAACGGGGTGGTTTTTCCCTCATTTAATGAGCTTATAGGTCACATGGAAAAGGTCAGGGACGTCGGATTTATGAAATATGCAAGAAATATTCAGAGGCTCACAATAGATCTCGCACTTCTGCCTGAAAAACAACATCTTTGAGAACAATACTCTATCAAAACAATTTAAATAACATTAATTCATTACTATATTATGACACCAGACGAACTCCTGTTTCTGATGATCGCGGCAGTTGCAATAATTATTCTTTTCTTCCTCGGATTTTATTTCCCGGCGGCTTTCTATTTATTTTTAGCATTGCTTTTCATAGTGATCTTAGTCTTGTTCTTCGCGACAAGCATCAAGAAATATTCTCAGTTTGAGAGGGGTGTGATATTCAGAATGGGCAAGTTCAACCGCATCGCAGGCCCCGGCTGGGCGATCGTCTGGCCTTTCTTTGAGGAGGAATACAAAAGGATCGATGTCCGTGTGAAAATGCTTGATATCTCGTCCGACGACATCTTCACCCAGGACGATATTAAAGTGTCCCTGCAGGGCACAATATATTATCAGATAAAGGACCCGGAGAAAGCGACACTTCAGATAGATAACTATGCTCAGGGATTGAGTACCCTTGTACTTTCAGCCGTCAGAAACACCATAGCATCTATGACGATGAGACAATTATTTGGGAAGCTCGATGCTTTGAATGATCTTTTAGCTGATTCGATAAGACAGACTGTGATGCAATGGGGAATAGGTGTGAATACGGTCCAGATAAGAAGCATATCCCCACCGGTTGAAGTTGTGCAAGCGATGATGCAGCCGGAGATAGCTGCAAATCTTCTTCAGGCTCAGAGATTCAAAGCTGATGCGAGGAAGATAACTATCGAGGCGATAGGAAAAGGAGGAGAAGCGCTGGATGACAGATCTGTGATGTACTTGTATCTTGAAGCACTGAGACAGCTTGGTGAGTCAAGCTCCTCTAAGATCGTCCTTCCGATGCAGTTCTTCCAAGGAATGAGCGGGATCGCTGGTGGACTTGCTGGGTTGTCAGCCACGGCGTTGGCTACATTGGGCGGGCAGCAGAACGTCCAGAACGTGATAGACGCTATAAAACAGAAGATACAGCAATCGGCAAGCTGATTCTTGATTTGTCAATCCTAAATAGCCTCGGGCGAGGATCGGACTCGCGGCCTTTTCCTTACCAAGGAAACGCTCTACCACTGAGCCACCGAGGCAGACAAATCTTTGGAAGCTTTTTTGGTATTAATCTTTTGAATGGAAGAAAACTTTTTATATTCATAGTAATAGTAATAGAGACATGAAATGTCCATATTGTGGCTATGAATGGGTGAGTAGGATCTCAGCACCTAAGGAATGCCCGAGATGCAAGGGCAGACTGGACAGAGTCAATATTCATAGAATGATTTGAAACCGATATGTATCTGAACCTGTTTTCACCGGTGTACGAAGGAGTAGCAATGACCTTGCTTTTGTCCTATTTACTTGGATTGGTTCACGGTATAACTCCTGATGAACATACCTGGCCGATCACTTTTTCATACGCCATTGGTAGTTATAGTACAAAGAAAGGCGCAGAGAATGGGGCAATATTCTCACTTGGCTTCACTGTTCAAAGGGCCTTGATGTCGGAGTTGATGTTCATTGTCTTTGCCTACGGTTTATATACGGTTAAAGACATAATCTCATCAGCAGTCTTCTTTGGAATAGTTTACTTCATTGTCGGTTTTGTGATGGGAATAGCTGGGTACTACGTAAAATATGGACACTATTTTCCGCATGTTGAAGTTGACAGGCTAATAAATCGAGCATTAATAAGTAAAGTAAAAAATATAAGGCACGAAGAGGCAGATTTCTACAAACGTGACGTCTCATCAAGGATGGCTTTCATACATGGATTGATAGCAGGCTTTGGTTTTGGTGCTTTTGCGCTGATAATCTATTTTGTTTTTGCTCCAAGCATGCCAAATATATATTGGGGAGAAATGCCGGGGCTTCTCTTTGGACTTGGAACTATGACGATGCAGTTTGCTTTTGGTGCGGCGTTTGGGACGTGGATAACTAAGGTCAAGAAACTTGGTAAGAGAGGAGTGCAGTTTTTGGCAAGATACATGTCCTCCTTTGTGCTTCTTTATGGAGGGATAACTTTCATGATAGCGGGAATCATCGTGATTTTGTTTCCACAGGTTTTGTCTTATGGAATAACAACGCCGATCTATATTCACAATCTTCACAGCCTTGGGATAGGCTTCTTTATTGTAATATTTGTTGTAATAATTCTTGGTTTCATCTCTTATCTCAGAGGCATGAGAATAGCTCAGTCAAGATACGTCAGCTCTTCAGTGTGACTCAATTATAAACGATTCTATCTTCTTTTCTTTTGCTAATCTCGTGATGAAACCAGCTATCTTGTTTCTTGTTGTTTTCGAGGTATCTATAATATTAGAAAGCACCTGTTTATTGTGCTCAAAATTGTCTGTAAACTCATGCTTATACTTTTTGAGTATTTCAACTGTTTCTTTTCTAATCATCTTGCCTCTTATCCTTCCCATTCTACCTATTGATTTAACGATAATATTTAAGCGTTTCCACTTGAAGAATCAGATTAGGATCTGTTTTTCAGTTCAGGAGAAGAAACAATTGATGCGTTTTCAAATGATATCTTCTTCAGAGACTACCACGAAATCGCCTATCGATATGACAGCGGAGTACGGAATCTCATAGTTACCATTCTCATCCTTTTCAAATTGGAATGAGCTTGCGTAACTGGTCGGACTTTTGATGAGAAGATAAACGAGTTCCCCCGTTCTCACCTCGTACATCAAATCCGATACTATTCCTATCTTTTTCCCGCTTTTTCCAACAACAGTCCTGCCAACAATAGATCTTGCATCTATTCTTTCTCCTTTTGTTATGCCGCTCATAGGAAGAATTAAAATGTCTGTATTTAAAAAGCTTTTATTTTGTGTATTTAGTTCAAGGGAACCAGTGGATCAACGTTTTTCAAAAATATAAAGAACATCATTGCCTATTTCCTTCTTAGAGACAGGCGAGTAGTCATCAAGATCTATGCCGGATCTCTTCAAAACTGAAATCAAAATAAATCCCTCCTTTTTGCACAGAGAGAAGAGTCTTTTTATGAAGTCTTCTCTTTTTTCCTTTTCTATGTCTTGAAGAACAGTTATGCAGAAAACAAGATCAAACTTTTTCCTGGTAGAGAATTCCTCCAGTCTTTTCCTTATTATCTTTATGTTTTCCCTTTTTGGTATAAGATCCGCGAGCTCGGAAGGCTCAAGTGCGGTGATCATGTTTTGTTTTAGTATTTTTTCAAGCAGCCCCGCACCAGCACCAACATCAATTATCTTTTGGTTTGGCTTAACTTCTATCAGCCTGAGAATCTCATCTATCTTCTCCTTTTGTTCCTCTCCATATAGCCGTTCATAGCTTGGCTTTATCTTATTATAATATTCTACGGCATCCATCAGTAGGTTTGGGCAAAGTAGGCATTGAATTCCGCAGGCTTGCCACAGAATATGCACTTTTTATCTAAAAGTTCCTCTTTCTCCAATGGTATGACCCTTGATACGGCCCCCGTCTGTTCCTTTATTTTCTTTTCACAAGCCTCCTTTCCGCACCAAGCTGCTTTAACGATCGCCTTTCCATCCTTAAGGTCTTTTATAAATTCATTCTTGTTGGTCTCTTCTTTTACCTGGGATTTAATCCTGTCATAAGCGCGCTGGAACATCTCTTCCTGTATGTTCTCCAAGAGGTCCGTGAATTTATTCAGTTCATCAAATTTCATGCTCTCTTTCTTTCCATTCACCCTTATCTTATAGGAGATCAGGCGTTCCTCTGTTTCCTTCTTTCCAAGATCTATTCTTATGGGAACACCTTTGAGTTCGTATTCGTTGAATTTCCAGCCGGGGGAATAGATGGTTCTGTCATCAATTTCAGCCCTTATGTTAATTTTCTTTAATCTTTCCTCGACATCTCTCGCATACTCAATTATCTTTTTGTCATCAGTTCCATTGAGTATCGGGATTATTATCACTTGTATCGGGGCAACAAGAGGAGGAAGGATGAGGCCGTTGTCATCCCCATGTACCAGTATCATCGCTCCTATGCTTCTCATCGATATCCCCCAGGACGTTTGGTGTGCATATTCCCATTTATTTTCTCTGTTAAGGAATTTTATATCGAAAACTTTAGAGAAATTTTGACCAAGCAGGTGGGATGTTGCTGATTGGATCATGAAATTATTTGGCAGTGGCGCTTCAACAGTGTATGTCTCCACCGCCCCAGCAAACTTCTCCTCCTCGCTTTTCCTTCCAATTATCACAGGGGTTGCGAGCAATTCTTCTAATACTTCCTTATATACCATTAGAAGGTCCATAACGTTCTTTCTGGCTTCCTCCTCGTTTTCGAATACACAGTGTCCTTCTTGCCAGATCACTTCCCTACCTCGGAGGAATAGACGTGTCTCCTTCGTTTCCCACCTCACGACGGTGTTCCACTGATTCATCATCAATGGCAAATCCCTGTAACTTTTAACCCATTTGGAATATGCATAGGAAACGCTTGTTTCGGACGTCGGTCTTACAGCGAGTTTTTCATCCAATTTCTTCTTTCCGCCCATCGTAACCCACGCAACCTCCGGTGTGAACCCCTCAACATGCTCTTTCTCCTTTTCAAGCACACTTTCAGGTATCAAAAGCGGAAAATACGCATTTTTTATCCCAAGGTTTTTGAACTTATCATCCAAATAATCCCTTATTTTCTCCCAGATAGCATATCCGTACGGCTTGTATATCGTGAAACCTTTAAGTTCAGAGAACTCAGCCAAGTCTGCGGCTGTGACAGTTTCATTGTACCAACTGATCAGGTCTTCATCCTTCTTTGTCTTTATTTTCTTTTCCATGTGGCAAATGTTATAATATCTCTTCCTCTTTTTTTCAATTTAAGTGTTTAATCGTAAATGTATAAATTCATTGAAAATGATAACTTAGAATCATTATGGTAATCTACGAGCCAAAGAAAATAGAGGAGAAATGGGGAAAAGAGTATCAAGAGAGCGGTATCTTCACAGCCAAGATCAATAAAGATAAAAAGAAATTCTTTCTCACAGTGCCAGTTCCATATCCAGACGGCTATCTTCATCTGGGACAGCTTTATACGTGGACGAGGGCGGACATATATGCGAGATTCATGAGAATGCGTGGCTACAACGTTCTTTTTCCGCAGAGCTTTCACTTCACGGGCGGCCCAGTTGCGACCATCTCGTTGAGGATAAGGAACGGCGAAAAAGCACTTATAGACAGATTTGTCAATCAAGGTGTCCCTCCAGAGCAAGTCAAAAAGTTTGGAGAAAATCCTCTGAACCTTACGCTTTATTTCACAGATGCAATAAAGAGGGATTTCATAGATACAGGGATGTCGATAGATTGGAGTAGGTCTTTCATGTTGTCTTACACAAAAAGCTATTCAAAATTTGTTCAGTGGCAGTTTAGAAAACTTAGAGAAAAGGGCTTGATAACACAGGGGACTCATCCGGTTATTTGGTGTCCTAATGAAAATACCCCGCTTGGAGACCACGACAGGTTGGTTGGCGAGGGAGAATACCCTATACAATTTGACATAATAAAGTTTCCTTTGGATGGATATTTTCTTCCTGCCGCAACACTTCGCCCAGAAACCATATTCGGTGTAACTAACATCTGGTTAAATCCAAATATAGAATATCGTGAGATCATATTAGATTCAGGCGAGAGATGGATAGTCTCCGCTGAATTCGAGAGCAAGCTGAAGTTTCAGTTAAAGAACGTCAAAAGTTCAAAGACTTTTGATACCAATTCTCTGCTCCACAAGAAGGTCAGAAATCCGATTACAGGTGAAGAGATACCGATCCTAGCGGCAGATTTTGTCGATAAAAACATAGCCACCGGCGTAGTGATGAGTGTACCGATGCACGCTCCCTTCGATTTTGTTTATCTCAAGAGGATAGAGAAGGAATATCCAAACATAAAGCCGAAAAAGATAATAGACGTTCAAGGGACTGAAGATTTGATGAAGGAAGCGCTCGATAAGTTTGGAGAAAAGGATTTGGATTCCGCTACCAGGTTTGTTTATAATAAGGAATTAAACTTTGGTGTAATGAATCAGAATTGTGCAGATTTCTCTGGGATGAGCGTTAAGGATGCGAGAAAGAAAATGGAGGAGAAGCTGGAATCAATGGGTCTGCTCGATCGATTCTATGAGCCGAGTGGAGAGGTTATATGTAGATGCGGTGCAAGGGGAGTCGTGAAGGTGCTTGAAAATCAATGGTTCATAGACTATTCAAATAAGGAATGGAAGGACAGGACGCTTAATCATGTCATGTCGATGAAAATATACCCAGAGGAAGCGAAGCCCCAGCTTGTCGATGCTATAGTGAACATGGAGGAGAAAGCGGCCGTTAGAAAGGGCGGTTTAGGTACTCCACTTCCATGGGATCAGGATTGGCTTATAGAACCGCTCAGCGATTCAACGATTTATATGTCTTTCTATACCATCGCTCATTTGATTCAGAAAATAGATGAGGAGAAAATAAATGATGAACTGTTCGATTACGTCTTCTTAGACGGGCCCGCTCCGAGCGGAATTGACGAATCTATATTGAAGGAAATGAAGCAGGAATTTGATTACTGGTATCCAGTTGACTTAAGGATAACCGGAAGGGAGCTGATACCAAACCATGTGGCCTTCTATATTTTCACTCATGTTGCGATCTTTCCACAGAATAAATGGCCGAGGAGTTTAGGCATCAACGGATGGATAACTGTGAATAAACAGAAACTATCCAAATCCAAGGGCGGATTGACCATAAGAAGCGAATTGGAAAAGTACGGTGCAGATGAATTGAGGCTTGTGGCTTACTCTGCAAACGGAATAGACGACGCTGATTGGGATACCAGTAATATAAACTCGTTCGATGAAAGAATAAACTTTCTGATGTCTGTGATAGAGTTGCTGAACGGTATAAAAGGAGAGAGAAAAGTTTTTGACGAGTACCTTCTTTCCAAGATCAATTCTATAGTTGATGAGGTGACGGAGAACTTCGAGAATATGAGGTATAGGAGCGCAATATTTGGCGCTTTCTTTGAAAGCACGGATCTGTTGAAATTCTATCTGGAGATCGGTGGCAACTCCAATGAAACGATAAAAAGGACTATAGAAACGATCATCAGGCTTGTGCATCCCGTCTTTCCTTTCATTACAGAAGAATTAGATAAAAGGCTTGGAGGAAAGCAGCTCCTGGAAGAATACGAGAGCTGGCCAGTTTCGGATCCATCGCTGAAAAATGAGGCGATAGAGAATGAGATGGATGTCCTTAAGAACACGATTGAAGACATAAAGAACCTTCTGAACCTTTTGAAGGTTAAACCAAACCAGATAATCATAAGGATCGCTGACAAGGGCAGATTTGAGGCCTACAATTCGCTAGTCTCAGAGGTTGAAAAAAGCAGAGATCTTTCAGAGCTTCAGAAGAAGTTTGGTAGGTATGATTTCCTTTTAGGTTTTCTGAAGAATCCTAAAAGGCTTCCAGATAGGAGATTGGATCACGACCTAGAACATCGCGTTTTCTCAGAGTCAAGGGACTATCTGATGCGTCTGTTTAATTCGGATATCAAAGTTGAAATTTCAGACGATAAGAAGGCTATACCTGGGAAGCCAGGGATAAAGATAGCATGAAAAACATTCTGCTTTTGGTTTCGATAGTCTTGCTTTTGTTTAGTTTGATCATGATCTTTGTTTTCAGATTTTTAGTGTTTGTGCTTTTTGTTCCCTTCATTTGGCCGATATATCATGGTAAAAGGAGGAAAAGATGAATAAGAGCTTTGACATCATAGGAAACATAGCAATAGTAAAGTTTTCTGAAGGTGCCACTCTGAAAGAAAAGAAAAAGGATGCTGAACTCCTCATGCGCAAGAATAAGCATATCTTTTCTGTCTTTGAAAAACGTGGAAAGATAAGCGGGGAGGAACGAATACCTGATGTCAAATGGATAGCAGGTAAGCGTTCAAGTGTTACATTACATCGAGAAAATGGGTGCGTTTTCAAGGTCGACGTGAGAAAGGTCTTCTTCACTCCAAGGCTCAGCAATGAGAGGATGAGGGTCGTCAGTCAGATTAAGTCGGGGGAAGAGGTTCTCGATATGTTTGCAGGCGTTGGTCCTTACACCATACCGGCGGCGAAGAGAGCAAAGGAAGTCTGTTCCATTGACATAAATCGGGATGCTGTCGCCCTTTTGAAGGAGAACCTTAAGCTTAATCACATTCATAATGTAAGGGTCTTTTGTGGTGACTCAAAAAGGGTTGTGAAAAGACTTGAGATAAAATTCGATCGGATCATCATGAACTATCCCTTGGATGCGGAGACTTTTCTGGATGCGGCGATTTCTGTCTTGAAGAGCCCTGGAAAAATTCATTTTTACTCATTTGTGAGCATGCACGGCGAATCGGACATGAAGGAGAAGATGGATATGATCAGAAAGCACTTTATTGGGAAAAAAATAAAGATAGAACGATTTTATGCAGGGGAGATCGCTCCAAATATCGTAAGAACTTGCTTTGACATCACTGTTTTAGGCCGTAATACAGTTTCCAATCAGGGGCGCGATATGTTAGTTTGACCTTTCCATGAGCCATTGAAGATATCCCCCCAAAGCTCAGTGCTGAGATATATTTTAGTAGTTCCCAATTTTGAGCGTGTATCCTTTTTATCAGTATATCTATGTACGATAACAGATCATACGCTGAATAGAGATCCTTCCCCTTGAAAACTGAGGGGAGATTGTCTGATATCCATATTTCAAATATCTTTGCGGCCTGATCCGTTGATAGAAAAATATCAGAAAATCCTCCTTCTCCGCTGAATATCCTGTTCAGTGTTGAGAATATGTCTTCTTCCTGGTCCCTTTTCTGTGGCTCAACATCCCCAATTAGGACGTATGTTTCAAGGTCTGTCAGTGCACTTGAAAGACTTCCGCGAGAATTGATAGCGATCTTATCCAGCAGGCTCTTGCTTATCTTTATTTCATTTGTCTCACAGACTTTTATGAGAAAATCTTCAATCACCTGCGAGTTTAGACGATAGAAATTGATTATTTGGTAGTCTGATATAAAGTGCCTGTATTCAGAACGAAATATGTCACCGCTTTCAGATTCAAAGATTATAATTGCATTTTTCACTTTTGATAGTTTGCTAAAGATCAGGGGGCTCGTCCTTAGCGCCTTTTCTGCACTCTCTACGAATATTACTTTTTTCTGGCTTGAGAATAGAGAGCCGTTCTCACTCATCCTCTCTATAAGATTATTGATTCTGTCAGCCACAGATTCCGTCTCGGTTTCTGCGATGAGGTAAAGGTTTATGTCCTCAAAGGAAAAGTCATAATCATTGGCAAAGGCTTTAGCAAGGAAGGTCTTTCCGCTTCCATTGGGTCCGTTAAATATGAATCTGTTTACCCCCTTTTCGAAATAGGAGAGAAATTTATTGCGTATACTGTGATCGTAATTTTCTATGAAATTTTTCAGGCTTGGCTTAGGATATTCCATCTTATTTTTTAATAGTTGATAGGAAGGCGATGAAAGCCTGCAATTGTATTATTGGAGTTGCCCCCTCGATCAGCCGGAAATCCGTCTCCGCAAGTTTTTCAATGATATATGCTTTTATCTTCGGCTCTATTTTTTCATCGTAGATAATTATGTTGAAAAGGTTATTCATTATCTCCTTTATACTCACACCCTCATTCAGGATCGATTCGACCTTCTCGCTTGCTGTTTTGTAATCCCCATCCATCGCATCTTTTACCGCCTCTTTAAGTTTTTGCACGTTTATGAGGCCACTTCCCTTGTATACATCTTCTTTTCCAATTTTTTTGGTGACGTTGGAGATTGATTGTAGAATATTGGTAAGTGAACGAAGATCACCTTTTGATATCGTATATAGAGCTTCCTTTGCCTCGTTCGTCACTTCAAGTCCTTCACCTTTGGATATTCTATCTATGAATTTGTATACATCCTCCTTTGTCAGGGGCTGAAATCTGAAGATAGCACACCTAGACTGTATCGCCTCTATAAGGTTGCTTTGGAAGTTCACGCTGAATATGAACCTGCAAGTTTGACTATATTCCTCCATCATCCTTCTCAGAGCTTGCTGGGCCTCCTGGGTGAGGGAATCAGCCTCATCAAAAAGTATCATCTTAAATGGGGCGTCTATCGGTTTTGATCTTGCAAACTCCTTGACCTTTCCCTGTATAACACTGAGCTTTCTGTCATCGGAAGCGTTGAGCTCTATAAAGTTTTCATTCCATGTGTCCCCATATATCGCTTTGGCCAGCGTTATTGCGGATGTCGTTTTTCCAACACCGGGCGGACCGGACAGGATCATGTGTTGAACTTCCTTCTTGGAAGCCATCACCTTCAATTTTTCAACTATATCTTTCTGCCCGATTATCTCATCAAAAGAATTCGGCCTATACTTTTCGATCCACAGACTCATAATCAATGTACTTCCGCGAACAATTCGGCGTTAGGGTATATGACGATCCCTTTGTCTGTGATTTCCATCGGGCAGAATTTGGTTAGGTGATCAGTTCCTCGCATCTTCACCACTCTTATCGCCCTAAGGAAGGTGCTCTCCTTTTCTATCAGATAAAGGGCTACAACCGCGTCCGCTGCAAACTCTTCAACACCGAAGGAGGATAGTTTTTCCTCCCCATAAGGTATCTCTCCTACAAGTATTCCTGCTGTATTGTGTGTTCTTAATATGGTTGCCACCTCGATTATTCCTTTTCTTATGGATATCACATCAGGGAAAAACATCTGAAAGTAAGTGATGGAATCTATGATCACCCTTTTGGCTTGTGCCCCTTCTATCTCTGACGTAAGTGTTTCCTTGAAAGTATCAAAATCGACGAGCGGAACCTCCACTATTTTGAGTGATCCATTCTTTATGAGATCCACAATCCCAGGATCAAAAACCGAGAACTGCTTTATTATTGAGTTTGCACTTTCCTCGAGAGTAAAGTAGACCCCTTTTTCCCCGTTTCTTGCACCATATGCAAGGAACTGCATTGAAAATGTAGTTTTCCCGGAACCAGGGGTCCCTGTCAATAGAACCACATCCCCCGCAGGTATTCCTCCTTTCACAATATCATCAAAACCTTCTATTCCCGATTTTACACGCTGTATTTTTTCTGCCATTCTATATCGCCTTCATCACTGGTTTCCCGATCAGCGGGAACTGCAGTTTTATGAGGTTATTTGAGTCCAATATCTTAGCCCATGATTCAACCAAAGCAGGCGATGTATTTAACGTTTTTGCAGCCTCATCGAGGGTCATTTCTTTCTTTTCCCTGATCAGAGCAAGCAAAGACTGAAGAGGGCTAGCGGTGCTTGTTTGTCCTGGAGGGGACAATATATTAGGTTTCGAAGGCGGGAGCTTTGGTTCAGTCTCAATTTTTGATACGGATAGTGGCGGCAGACTCTCCTCTATTTTCTCTAGTTCCTTGTTTGCATCTGTTTTCTTTTTTGGCGGCGGTTCGGCGGCAAGTTTAATTGGTTCCACTGGCTTTCTGAACAAGTCTATCTCCTCGCGAGTCTCATTTTTCTGTGTAGCGGGCAGGATGACAGGGCCACCGATGGTTGGCTTGGAAGGCACTTCTATCATCGGTGTAGGCCTCCTTGTTGGGGTTGGCCTAGTCGTCGTGGATTCGGCCGGCTTTATCTGTGATTCTTCAGCATTCACACCTATCAATGCCTCCGCATTTATCACGGCAGTCTTCATCTCCGTTACTTTGTTTGAAAGGACATACGATTCATTTATCAATCTATTAAAAAGCGTTCTGATATTCTCTGCCATAGTTTACTATACTTTTACGAATCATTTTTAATTTAAATAAACGAAACGGTGGCGCCGAATAGCCCATCTTCTGTGACGTTTCCTCCCTTGCTGGAATCATCATAACGTATGGCAACATTCGACTAAGCGCCCTTTCGGGTTTGCACCTGCAGGTCCGCCGTTTCATCCCAACAACAGCCGACGTCGGAAACCTTCATTCCATAAGGCTGTGAGGGTTCGTTTCTGTTCGGTTGCCCACGCATTTAGCGAGCCACATCACTGTGGTGCAGTTTTTGTGTGGATGGACTTCCTCCTTTTGTGGTGTGTTGCCTACGGCGCCACCTTATATTTAATATCCTTATAAACATATATGTTTAACTGAAGAGGGTGAACCGAATGTGGATATAGAGCTTATCGATCTCTCTGATTACAAACCAAATGATAAAAAGTACATAAAAGCCCTGAGGCTTATGGATAGGGTGAAGGTAGATTACATCACAGACAGGCACATTTCTTTCACCGTCAAAAATGAAGGGGAGCATAATGTCATCTATTTCAAGGAAAAGCCGGTTGAGAAATGGCAGTGTGATTGCAAATGGTATGCCCTTCATAGCAGTCCATGTTCTCACATAATAGCGGTCAACTTAGCGATAAAAGAGAAAATCATCAGGCTTTGAATCACTGTCCCTGTGCCTTCTTAAATTCTTCTATCAGGTCTCTCAGCTCCTTTATGCTGTCACTGAAGGCTGGAACTAGTTTGTCAACAACTTTATTGAAAGCATCCAACTCTATGTTCACATCGTTTAGAGCTTTATTATATTCCTCAGTCTTTCCAACCATAACATTCTGAAGCTCATCTATTCTTTGATTCATCCTTTCTATCTGTTCGGACAGGGTTCTTTGCATGTCGCTGTTTCTCTTGTTCTCATTCTTCAATGTTTCGATATCGGCGGTGGCTGTCTTCCATTTTTCCTCTATTATCTGTTCAAGGATACCCTGTATAGCATCCAATGTCTCCTCGCTGATTTTCGGTTGCTGTGGATTCTGTATCTGAATAGGCTGATTGACTTCCTGCACCTGTGGTGGTGGAGGCGGCTGATTCGCCTGTTGTGCCTGTGAAGCGTTCATTAGCGCCATTCTTATCGTTGTGTTGTCATATCCTTGCTGCCTTAAATTGTCAATTATGTCCTGTTCGCTCATCCCTTTTTTAAGCATGTCAGATACATCCGGCACATTTCCCTCATCCTTACGTTTTAGTGCATCCAAAAGGCTCATATTTTAACCCCATTTCTTTTCATTTAAATAGTCATCCACTATTTTAATGACATCGTCCTTACTTAAAAACCTTGAAGGATCTATAAACGAGAGGTATTTTTCAATTATTTTCACGTCTTTATCCCTTGCGAACTGTTCCATCTCCCTGTTCATCCTTTCCAGCTGGTCTTCTATTTCAAGTATTTTGCTTCTATTTTCGTCGAATAGTTTGAAAAGATTCTGTATGTTCTCCTTGGTTTCATTGTACCTTTCAATATTGTTCTGATCGACTACACTTATAGAATCCTTTAATTGAAGCAGCTTTTGCTCGAATATTTTTAGGGATTCCCTCAGCTCTATTATGCTCTTTACCAGATCCACTTGCTGTTCCATTAAATATTATAGTTTAGTATGCGCATTATTTATACGTTTTATCAAAGAATAATTTTAATCAATTAAAGTATTTATTACACTGTTTGCTCCATCAATAAGTAACTATGTCAAAGAACATTAGGAGGGGAAGGACTGGTACTGTTATATGTGCCTCCTGTGGGCAGGTCACCAGGAGGGACAGAGCCGTCTATACCTATAAGGACGGTATAAAGGTTTATTACTGTCCCGATTGTGCGAAGAAGGTGCACATAAAGCTGTACAAGGGGATTCCTCACTATGTGAGAAAAAAGGAGAATACAGTAACACGAAGGAAGTTTGTGATATATCAGAGTGAGGCCGAAAGCACCGAGCCCGAGCAAAAGAGCGAGGAGGTCCAAAAGACAGAGGAAACGCAACCTAGCAGCGATCAGAAGGTATGAGAATCAAGCTCGATTTGAGGCTTATCGCGTTTTTAGTTGTCATTGTGATTGTACTTGCTGTCGCTTACAACTATTTAAAGCCGGCTCCTCCGACTGTTTTGAATCTACCAAATAATGTGAAATATGCGGTCGAGTACTTCAATTCTAAGGAGCAGAACTCAACGCTTCTTGTACCCTCCTTTTACGCTCAAGCAGCTTATTTATCCCAGAACGGAAACAGGGTGATCGTCAATGATACGATGTATGCCAACATTCTTTTTTCGGGCAAAAAGTACAAGGGCGTGGACTTCGTTTTAATAAGTCTGCCTTTGGTAGAGAATCTTTCTTACTTTTATTCTTACCTCAATTTGACACCACCTCAAATAGTGTTCTTCAATAGCTCATACTCTATAAAGAATCTGTCATCCACATACAGGGGATGCGCGCTTTTCAAGAGCTCTTTCAATGCTTTGCTGTACTGTGAGATTTATTTCCTTGACAGGCCGATCGGCGTGATAACCTTCGCGAACATGCCTCCAAATGTAACCAAAACAGAGGTCATCAATTCATCCCTCGTAATTTCAAGTGATTACTCTCAGACGTATGTGAAGTCAGATGTTTCCCAAAACAGTTCAAATGTTGTGGGTGGAACTGCCTTCATATACCCGAATGTTGCAGTCATGTACATACCACCAGAACTTTATGATACCTTTTATGGGAGATACGAATTCTCCCCAGATTCCTCGTTGAAGGGCGTTTTAGCTGATTTCTATGGCTTTAAGATTGTAAACATCAGCGGACGGTAGAAGACGTATCTTTTTGTAAACCTTTTTTAGTCAGTCCCCAAAATATTAATTCTTGAAAAAACAAGAGCTGATATGCGATTGAGCACAAAAGACATAAAGATAGCCGGTCTGCTTAGGAACACGATCAACATAGATTCTGTGGCAAAATCTATGGGGCTTTCCAGATCCGCGATTTATTATCATCTAGACAAACTGAAGAAGAGAGGCGCAGTACGAGGTTACAGACTTCTTCTGAACGATGGAAAAAACACGAGTGTCGCGGTTCTTTTGATAGAGTTAAGGGATACACGGATGAAGAAGGACATGTACAGATCAATAGAAAAGCACGATGAGATGATTCTGGACCTGTACGAGTTAGAAGGACGCTGGGATTTTATGGTGGTACTTGTTGGTAAGAAACAAAAGCTAGAGGAATTTGTGAGAAATGAGATCAATCAGGACAGGAATACAAAAAGATCGCAGTTGTTGTTTGTGTCCAGGAAGATGAGGATGGTATGAAACTAGAGGACATATACAACGAAAAGATGAAAGAGAAGGGCCTGAATATAAGAGTAGAAGGATACAAAGAAGAGCGCCCTCATTATCTTTTGATTATCCTCCTTGTTGTTGCGATACTTGGCTTACCGAACTATTTTCTTATTTACAACAGTGGAAACGCCTGTTTTGCCCATGCAAGTGCCTCATTTCAAAACAGCACATCCGTTGTCTCAAATGCTGTGGGCCTGGGTTGTGGGGTTGATTTCACTTTGTATATCTTTGCCACGGTACTTGAATTGCTGATAATAGCCCTTCTTTTGCTGAAATTTGTGAGGTATAGAAAGATAACGAGAAAAATATGACATACGCCTCACTTGAGGATATAGCCAGTGAAATTGTCGCGTGTACAAAATGCGATCTTTTCAGAGGAAGAAAGAATGCTGTACCTGGCGAGGGAAATCCTGGCGCGAAGCTAGTGATAGTTGGTGAGGCGCCGGGAAGAAACGAGGATGCGATGGGCAGACCATTCGTTGGGAATGCAGGCAAGTTTTTGGATAGGTATCTTTCTCTTGCCGGAATAGATAGAAAGGACATATTTATAACAAACGCTGTCAAGTGCAGGCCTCCAAACAACAGGAAGCCGACACCTTTTGAAATTGGGCAATGTAGACCTTATCTCATATATCAATTGAAATTGGTAAATCCGAGGCTTGTTTTAGCTCTCGGCGTTTCGGCTTCTTCTTCCCTTGGAATGAAGTTTTCTCACCTGGATGAGATACGTGGTAAGCTTTTTGATATCAAGTTGGACTCTCTGAACATAACCGTTTATCCAACTTATCATCCGTCTTTTCCGATGAGGTTTCCAAGCAAACGCGAGACATTTCTGAGCGATCTGAAGCGAGTGAAAGAAATATTAGGGAAGGAGATCAGATCTTGACGAAATTTATGGCGTTCCCGTATTCTGTGTTGTAGGCAGGAAAATGCGTTAGGACGAAGGCAACGGTCCTGTTCTTTGATGCGTATCCAGCTATCTTGGCTAGGTCATTCTTTGTTGGTTTCTTTTTCTGAAAAACTCCGACTATCACATTAAGTCCATGCTGTCCATACTTTGCGATGAAGGTATGTTTATCTATGGAGCTTGGCGAGGAAAAGCCATTGGATACGATTAGGGAAAGTTCATCGCTTGAGACTTTTGGTGCCTTCGTTTTTTGGATTTTGACCGCGGTTTGAACGGGTTTCTCCTCCTTGTTTATAATGCTCTGGACGGTTTCGTTTGGTACATTGTAGTAAACGAAAATGTCCTTTTTTTCATTTGTGTCTCTGTCTATAGCCGAAAGTTTTCTCACAAAATCAGAGAGGTTCTGTATCATGTATCTTTCTGCGGGCAAAAGATCATCGCTTTTAATGACCTTTTCTTCCTTGAATTTGTTGACGATGGCTTTTTCAGCGTTGTTGAGTGTTTCGTAAAGCTTTGATAGGGCCGCATCTTTTTGGTCCGGAAGAAAATAAACAGAGGAGAAGCCGTACTTTCTATTTGTTCTTTGAAGGGTTCCTCTTGCGACGAAATAATCAAGAATTGCGCCGGTCTGCATGGTATCCTTTCCGATGGCCGAGGCGATGTCGACCGTCAGGGAAGGCCCATGCTGAGAAATATAGGTTTTTATCTGAGCATACAGGTCATTGATGTCATCCTGGGCCATAAATGGATTTATACCTGCGTATTATTAAATCTTCTTATGGATAAAGCTGGGCAGATATTCAGCCTGGACCTGCTTTTGGCGATGTCAATTTTCATAGTCATACTTGGTGTTATAATAATCGCCGCTTACACAATGTCCGGTGCATACACCCCTTACTCTCTACCAAATTCAGAGGCAAATGAAATATATCTCACAAACAATGTTAATGAGGCGATAAACCTTCTTGCCCAGTCGTACGGCAACCCGACGGATTGGCAAATGGTTTCATGCTCCAAGATATTGAGTCTCGGTCTCCTTAATTCTAGCACAGGCCTTTTGAGTATGCAGAAACTTTACAATTTAACGACGCTTCCTGTTGGTTGTCTGTCTAATCTTATAAGAGGAGGAGACTACTTTAACATAACAGCTTATTATCTAAACTATACCCCCTTAGAGATAAACGGAAGATATATCAGTGTCGGATTTCCCCCTCCTAAAAGTTCATCAGTCGTTTCTGTCTCAAGATTTTTGGTTGAGAACGGCGGGCAAATAGTGAGATTGACTCTTAGTGAGTGGATATGAAAGCACAGGTTTTTACCTTGGACCTTGTCATAGGCTTGGCGATAATCCTGGCGATATTATCGGCAGCATATTATATCTCGAATATCTATGTTTCTTACGTTTCATCCCAAAATTCGAACGTTGACGCGGTTAGTCAGATATCTTCGGCCATTTCAGCTTTTGCTGATTCAAGTTCAACCGTCTCTGCTATAGATGCACTTCAAGTCTCAGGTAAAAACACGGGCTACTTAACCAATACGTTAAATCAAGAGATACCGTATCCCTACGAATTAACGGTGCTTGCTGATGAATCATATACGAGTGTGAGTTTACCATCTGTTATATTATACTCATACGTCTCCCCCTCTTTTGGCGGAAATTCACTTTATTCTTTATCAAAGATCATTGTAGTTTACAATAGTTCGAGTGCATGTGTTGATTGTAACGCTTCTATCGTCGCAAGGAGCAGTTTTCCTTCCGAGAATACAACCATAAGTGTTCCTAAATGTTCGATCTTCACACCGTCAGGAGTTAACGTCCTTTCAGATGGGTGGAGCGTTTTTAATAACACTCCCTCCGGTCAGTGCACCGTGACGATCGGTCCTTATTCAAGCGCCCCTCCAACCTCCTATCTCGTGAAGGGTTACAGTTCCTCAGGTTCTTATTTGGGCAACAGCACTTTGCACGTTCTCTCACTCGACCTTATCGACGTGAAAGTGTCTGTCTAAGCCTTGGACGTACTACACGTCCCCTAGGAGATTTCACTTTTTCCTCAAACTCTTGGAGGTCACCGAGGATATTTTCATTTTTTATGATTTTTTCTCTTGCCAGAAGGTCATTCACCTTCAGAAGCTCCTTTCCAAAGTCCAGTGCCTCTCCGTACTTCAGGTTGTTCCTGTACTGGTTGTACAGTACTATGCTTTCAAGAAGTTTCCTATACAGTTTTCTATTTCCCATGCCCCACTCCCTTATTTATATAATGATAAGAACTTTTATTTAAGATTTTTTAGTCGAAGAGCTTTCCGCTTTCCTTTTGTTCAACATCAAGTCTGCTACCTGGCGTATTAATTCTCGGTCTTCCCGTTTCTGTATCTCTTCTTATCGTCACACCGCTGTCCCTGAGAA
Source organism: Candidatus Parvarchaeota archaeon (assembly GCA_023261805.1). Lineage (GTDB taxonomy): Archaea > Nanobdellota > Nanobdellia > Parvarchaeales > Parvarchaeaceae > Acidifodinimicrobium. The sequence continues at coordinate 22,672 of JAGDXV010000005.1, forward strand.
GTTCATTTATCGCATCTTCCTTTTTCATTATCCCATTCACAATCCCCTGGACCCTTGGTTTTCCATCAAAGAAAATTATCCTCGATGCGATCGAGTCTATGAAAACAAGATCATGATCTACAACTATTGCGCTCTTCTGCCTAGATTTTATGAATGCATTGAATATGTCTATCACGCTTAAACGGTCCTCGACATCCAAATTTGCTGAGGGTTCATCCAGCACGTACAGATCAGCATCACGCATGAGGGAGGAGACGATCGCCACCTTTTGCAGTTCTCCACCCGACAGGTTTTTTATGTTTTTGTTTAACACCCGGTTTAGCTCAAGCTTTCTGATCATATCCTGAAATACCTCATTATTCTCGAAGTTCTTATCTATACTTGAGAATACATCAGATACGATCATATCGCCCCTTTCTATTATCTGGGGCTTGTAGGATATCCTTATCCCAAAATCCAGTCTTCCAATGTCCGTTTCTACAAGGCCGGCTAGACCCTTTAGAAAGGTTGTTTTTCCTATCCCATTTTCACCTATCGCTCCGATGATCTCTCCTTTGGGTAGTGAGCCAGCCTTTACGTTAAGGACAAAGCTTCCAAGTTTAATATTGAAATCGGGCCATGAAAATGAAACATCTATCGACTGTGATGAGCTTTCCTTTTTCATGTTTATCTGATAGGATCTGAACCGCACATTTTCATCCGGAAGATAGCCGTAAATGTAATTATTTATCCCACTCCTTGTGGGCATAACATGCGATACTATTCCATAGTTTGAATCCGATCCATAAAGCACCTGAACAAAATCAGCCATATAATCTACAGCCAGCAGGTCATGTTCAGCCACCACGACTGTCTTCCCTTTCAATTTTTCCTTTATTGTACGTGAAACCCTAAGTCTCTGCGATATGTCTAGAAAGTTCATCGGCTCATCGAAGATGTAAACGTCAGCTTCTTCATCAAGTGTCTGGGCTATCCTCACGAGCTGGCCTTCTCCGCCAGAAAGAAGGGAAGCGTCCTCTTTATTCAGAAGATCTTTGTCTATCAATCCAAATCTGTTGCTTTTCACGATGTCTTTGACTTTTCCTTCAAGCCTAAATTCCTGTGGTTTCTTGCTTATTTTCAATCTTCCTGAATATATCTTCTCTAAATATGGTTGAACATCCTTTCCCCTGAACCTTTGAATTATCTCCTTTTCGGTGTGCTCCTTATCAAATTCTCCGAAATTCGGCTTTAATTCTCCGCTTATCAGCTTTATATTGGTGGTTTTTCCTATCCCGTTCCTGCCTATCAGTGCGACGATCCTTCCCTCCATTGGCGAAGCGATGTTGTATGTTCTGAATGAATTGATGCCGTATTGGAAAACCAGCTCCTTTCCGGTCTCATCTGGGAGGTTTATCACCCTTATGGCCTCGAAGGGGCATCTTTTCACACATATACCACATGCTATGCAAAGTTCTTCGTTGATCGCAGCCTTTCCATTCTCACGTTTGTAAACCGTCTCTTTCAGTCCCTTGCGTACCTGAGGGCAAACATTATAGCATATATAATTGCATGCGCTCGGTGCTTCGCATTCATTCTCTTTTATCACGACGATATGCATAATTACTTTTATTAATGATCAGTGCATTAAAATATACATGGTGGAATATTCGCTAGACAATGATTTTAATGATTCCTTTAAGCAGTATGCATTCGGTGTGTCTATAGACAGCAAGAATCAGCTTGAGGAATTTGCAAGGATACTCAGGTCCGGTGCACAGATGGTGGAGATAAACATAGCTTCCATGTACGGCGGGGAAGGGACCTCGGCGGAGAAGATAGGCAAGGAGGAGAGGAAAGCGATATCGGATCTTGCAAATATCAACAAGGTAGAATTGAGTGTCCATGCGCCCTGGTCACTTAACTTATCAGGCATAGATCCAAGGACTGGAGAGAAGAGCCCGATATACGACAGCATACTCAAACAGGAGATAGCGACCTCCTTGAATTTTGTCGATGATATCAGTCAAGGGATGAATGCTAAGCATGTACCGACGATATTTCATGCCTCCAATGACCAGTTCGGCAACCCAGACAAGAATACCGTTATTTTTGGTTATGACGTTTTGGAGAACAAGGTCCTCCCAATAACTAGAGGGGAGATCCCTGGGCTGAGACGCGATGATTTCCTTTCAAAAGAGCTCTATGGAAAAGAGATAGAGAAAATAAAGGATGAGAATGTAAAGAAACTGGTGGAAGAGGGGATCAGGGAGGAGAAGCGCACATTTGAGGTCGTCACGGCGGACGGTAAAAAGGAAGTAAGAGAGGAGCCAGTCCTTGTAGTTTCGCCGGAAGCACAATTTGAACTTGAAAAGATAAGGAAGCGCGAGGAATTAGCGGAAAGAATGGCCAGTCTGGATAATTATATATACAATATAAAGGAGCTTCAGCTGAAGAACCTGCCAGCTCAGATACAGGATGCAATAAATAGAGCTGATTTTGTGGAGGCGCAGAACCTTATGAAGACGAGGGACTCTCTGCTGAAGACAGTGGATGAACTAGAAACACAGAGGAGATTCATTGAAAAACAAGCCGCATCAGGAATAGATCCGATCGTGAGATATGATGAGAAGGCTGCGGACTTGGCTGCTGAGGGGATCAAGAGGGCAGCCATATATTCAGCTTTTGAGACGAAGACACAGCCGGCGATTCTTATAGAAAACCCGATGTCTCCAAACATGTCCTTATCAAATCCGCAGGATCTTGTGAGAGCGATACAGAAGGCGAGGGAACTTTTCGTGCAGGAGGCTGTGGAAAAGAAAGGGATGAGCAGGAGTGATGCGGAGGAGCTGAGCAAAGAGATAATAGGGATCAACCTTGACACCGGTCACCTTAATACTTTCAAGGCATATGGCTTCAAGGATGAGGACCTTGTGAATATGGCGCTGAAGGCGAAGGATTATGTGAAGAGGTATCATCTCAGCGATAATATGGGTGCTACTGATGCTCATCTTCCACTCGGTCAAGGAACAACACCGACGAAGCAGATATACGAAGAGCTCAAAAAAGCTGGTGTGGAAGTTCCAGCTATCCTTGAGGTCTTTGGTGGTTTAGGAGGCCTAGACATGGGAGCTTCACAGTCATATCAGTACATGGCAGAAAACATGAACATACCTGTCTACGGATCAATACCTTATACCTCTGTTCAGCAATATGTTTCGAGGCCTTACTCCGGCTTGGCAGGAAATTACAGTGCGTATTCGAACTTAAATTTGAAGAACGACTTTCTATCCTATGGCTTTTCAGGCCTGTTTCCAGCCGTGGGCGGAGGGTACATGGAGGATAAAAACAAGACTCCATTCTCGGGGGTGCCAATGTCTTGATGGAATTGAATGATAAGGCGCATCTTGAACTAAAAGGTTACGATGCCGCGTACAGATTCGCAAAGGGAATATTTGAGAGATACCCTAGGGTGATAAAATCGATCATACTTTTTGGTTCTTATAGTAAAGGGAAAGAAACAGAGAGCAGCGATGTTGATATCATGATAATAATGGATGATGTACTCAACACTCTTGACAATAAATTTTTAGGTGTATTCTATGAGGATGTTGACAAGCTCGTCAAGGCCGAGACGTCTATAAAGCTTCATATCAACTTTGTCACACTTACTGCTTTCTGGAGGGGGGTCATATCAGCTGATCCTGTCAGCGTGAATGTATTGAAATCGGGTGTAGGTCTTATAGATACGGGTTACTTTGAACCCTTGCAGGCCTTGCTTCAGAAGGGGGAGATAAAACCGACACAGGAATCGATATTTGCCGCCTTAGCAAGGAGCGAGCTTTACATCGATTCAGCCAAACTGAGACTAGCAGGAAGCGTTCTCGATCTCTACTGGTCCGTTGTGAATGCTGCTCAGGCCTTGGCTATGGAAAATGGAGAGGTTCCTCCCTCTCCAGAAGTCCTTCCAAGTACACTCGAATCCCTTGAAAGAATGAATGTGATCAATAAGGAGGACTTACAGGCGTTCAATGAAATTTATTCCCTAGGCAGGAGGCTTGTTCATAACGAAAAGATTGAACTGACAGGGGCTGATGTTGACGCGATCATGCTTAAAAGCGAGAGATTTAAGGAAAAGATCGATAGAATCATCAATCAAAAAAGGACATAAGTATAAGGGTAAGCGAAAGCTTTAAATACTTAAAAAGTTACTTCATACACATGCAAAGGAAAGCTCAAGGATTGCCGATCAACACGATCATTCTGATCGCGATAGGCTTACTGATTCTAGTTGTACTAGTTCTGTTTGTGACAAAAAGTTTTGCTGGCTTAGGTGCAAGCACATCGACTTCAGGCACTGCCGCGAGTGCGTTTGAGGGTCAATGCAGTAATGCATGCGCTACAGCGAGCTCTTCAAATACTGTGCCACTGCAGTTCTGTACCCAAACTGATACGATAGCGGCTTCAAATGGTAAACCAACACTGTACACCTGTTCAAATATAACCACCGTCACTGCCGGTAGTAATGGTTGCCAGCTTCAAAATGGGACCACCTTTTATTCCTATCAAAGTCCTTCTGGTCTAACTTGTTCAGCAACCTGTGTTGGGCCCGCTTGCAAGTAAGCCAATAAACTAATCTCTTCGCTTTCTTGGGTTTGTTTTTCTAATTTTGTTTGTGTTATTTGTTTCATTCTGAAACTGATTTTGTCGAAGGTTTTCTATCAAATTTGTAGTTTACGATTGGGGCGGGTGGGATTTGAACCCACGACATCCAACGCCCGAGGCTGGTATCATAACCAAACTAGATCACCGCCCCTCAATGGATTATGTATCTATTTACAATATATTACTTTTGTCTTTCACATATTTCGGGTAAGTTCCTATCTTCATGATAACTGAATCAGTCTTAACAACTATCCCTTTTTTGATCCTTTTTAGCTCTAAACTATTGATATTTGCGTTTCCTATCGCTATCAGTTCATCCTTAAGGGAGGAAATGAAGATTTTTTCTCCGATACTGAAATCATTGTACTTAACCACACCCGGCGCAGCAAGCGGGGCGCCGTTGCAAATTGTATCAACGGCATAATCCGATACCCAAACCTTTGGAAGAAAATTCAGAGCATCCTCTATGTTTTGTATTGCATAGTTCAAGAACCGATCATTTTTCTCATTCTGATAGAAAAACATGCCGTCTTCCAGGTCCTGCAATGTAACGAGATGACTGTCTTCCGTTAGATTAGCTACTTTTGTTCTTCTCAATTCAACCATATGTGCGCCGAAACCGAGAGATTCTCCTATATCATGTATTAATTTTCTTATGTAAGTTCCTGATTCGACACCAGCTCTGAAAAGAACATCCCTCCCTTTTACTTCAAGAACATCGAGATAATAAACCGTTCTTTCACGGTTAACCCGTTTCACATTCGATCTAACTGGAGGAAGCTGCACTATTTTTCCTTTGAATTTATTCATGGTGAGAAAAAGTGTTTTTTCATCGATGTCTTTGTGTAGATGCATCAGCGCCACATACTCTTTTCCTCCGAGTAGAAGCATGGAAATTGCTTTATTTGCACGGTTGAAAGTAATAGGAAGCAAACCCGTAACCCCCGGGTCCAAAGTACCTGAGTACCCTGCTTTTGTAACCCCAAGAGGAGACAATATATTTTTTGTTATCATAGACGTGGTCCTTGATCTCATACCAGCAGGCTTGTCGACCAGTACAAATCCAACATCAACTTTCTCACTGAGAGATCTTTCACTAGGAAATTTTCCAAAGGACTTATCTGTTTCCTCTTCCCTGAGTATGTTAACTTCTCTCTTTATGTTCTCAAAAGGAAGTCCCATATTACTTTCTGTTATCTGCTTCTATGAATCTTCTGCAGATATCGAAGGTAGCATTCTCCCCGATTTTATCGGTTGAAAGGATCAGATCGAATTTTGATAGGTCATTTATCACGTCAAATCCATACAGTTTCATGTATATCTTTGCGGTTTCAACATCCTTTTCGTGTATCCTTTTCAGTGCATTCTTGTATCCTATTTTATCTCTTATGGAGATCCTTTTCGCTCTTTCTTTTTCATTGGCCTGCAAACGTATCTTTATTGTGTTTTTTCTTCTGATATAGTAAGCAGCCGTCCAACTATCGAGGACCAGATCACTTTTTCTACTTACATATTTTTTTATATAGTTATCAATCTTCTTATCATACTTCAGTTCTTTCATCCTCAATGCTATGGCTGAAAGACCTTCTTTTGATTCCCAAACATCAAAACGAAGCGGGAGGGCTTTTCTAAGTAATGAAGATCCAGAGACGTATTCAAATTTGAAATATTCAGCAAGCCTTTTTGCAAGTGTCGTCTTCCCGGACCCGGTCAGTCCGGAAACGATGATTATCATATCAAATTATTGATTTTCAATGATTTAATGCTTGATTTTCAAAGGTTTTTGAATAAGTCAAGGGAGTATCGGTGTCTTCGATATCAGCGAAGCGTTCTTTGAAAATACGGAGGGCAAATAGTTAAGGTTATCGCAGTAATTTATCGCACTCTTATTCAGCGAGCACTCTCCTGTTAGTTCATACTTTTGAAGTTGGGTGTAGTTTATCTCATATACATTTATATTTGTTAGCACCTGATTTTCTATGCTTAGATACGAATTCACTGGAAGGTTGTCAGTGAACACAAGTTTGAAACCTGGAATAGACTCATTCAACAGATAAAGTTTAGTGAATAGTGTATTAAGCGTATCGTTTGGCATGAAGAGTACTGATATTGGACTTATAGATTGAGACAAGTTTATCGGTGAGACAACGTAACCTTTACTGTTATTATATCCTCCTATATGCAACAGTTGCAGTCCTGTTGCATTTAATAGCATCACACCACCAGGTATTCCAGAGGAGGAAACATTTATGCAACCTTTATCATAGATACAATAATTATCTATAGGTAAGATTGGGGAGGCTGTTTGCAGTTGGACGTTGTACACGATTCCGTATGGGTTTCCTATCGCTGTTGGGCCTATGTTGGATGAATAATTGAATGGGATCAGCACTTCGTATAATATGTTATCAGATGCTGGCCAGAGCCTGCCATTTACATACATTGGAGCATTGACCTCCCCAAAATTATTGGAAGATCCGCCAAAGACAGCAACATATTGATAACTCTTGTTTCCGATGTTGTTGGTATTTGCTTGTGATGTGGTCTGTGTCATTGGAGAGAAGGCTGTTGGTTCAAGGGCTATAGTTGATATGGCCGAGAACTTGAGCACTTCACTTCCACTTATGACAGCATAAGTCGGCTGGTGTATGAAGTGCAGGTAGGTCGCATACTGATAAGGAGATGTCGCTTCAAAGAAGTACTTGGCTATCATCGATTGATATCCATAAGCGTTACTCCCATCAGCTACAGCGGTCCTATTTGCGATGTTTTCCTCCCAATAACCATAATCCCACCAAGAGATTATCGAGCTATTGGTAGGGGTATTATCTTTTATCCAAAGCATCGTCGGGCCCCACAACGCTAAGCCAGAACCGCTTGTCTGTGCTATATAGTAAGAGATGCTTAAGCTGCTATATAAATCAATTATTACGAAGGCTACAGCAAGGAGTATAATCGCGATTGAAATCACTTTGATTTCAGTTTGCGAATATTTGAAGTAAGAGAGTTTCTTTATCAGCTCTGTGCCTTCCATTGTTAGGAACACTATCGCGAACGGGATCAGGATCACGGCTACGAAATCGGTGGGTTGAAGCAACCTTAATTCTACGTTTGAAACGACCATCGTAAGTAGGAAGAATATAAACAGGAAGAGCTCCCCAACAAGTTTCTTCTCCTTGGTTTCTACATTATCAAACATCAGAGCAAGCAAAAGTATCACAACTATCGCGACCGCTGCATATTTGTATAGGGACGTCGATGAGATGTTCATCACAGCAAGAAATGTCTGTCCAAATACACTGCTTTGCTGATTAAGTTGGGTGAATATTGATGTTAGTATCAGCGATACGACTGCTAAGATCAGAACATCCGTAATCAGCTTTTTGTCTTTCTTTGAAGCGAAGAGGATAAATTCATAAATCAGAACCACAACGGGTATGAGAAGTGCAAGCGTGAACCAGATTGTTGAGCCTATACTAGGTGTAAAGGCGCCACCATTGATCAGTATAAGGAATGGCACCATAAGGAGAAATATCGCATACCAGTGTTTGAATAGTCTTGATATAAGATAGAGCAGGATAACTGATCCTATGTAGAGGAGAAGGAAGTTTATAGGGATACCGCTTGAAGTCATGAAATTATATTCAGAGAACCTCTCAGGAAGTGTCATCGTTCCATACTCGGCGATCGTCTGTGAGACAGGGTTGATAACTCCTACACCGAGTGGATGAGCGAACTCATTCGATATGTCGCCGAACGTAGACAGGAGTCTGTATGGGCTGACGATAGCAAGGAGTAAGATCATTACGACGATACTATATATTATTACACTCATCCCTTCATTTACCTTTGGAATCTTTAACCAATGGAACCTGGATTTGTAACGGTCATAAACGAAGAGCTTAAACAGAACGGTCACATATGTTATGTACATTGGGAAAAGAACTAAACTTTCCAGATTTGACTTAGTGACAATCATCATGCTTGCTTGTATTGGTATGAACAAAGCAAACGGAAGGTAAGCATATAGATCTCCCCTGTCTGCATACCCAAAGGCTATCAATGTCAGGAAGAAAGCAGGTATTATCAATTCAGGATATTGAACATACCCGCTTGAAGCAGCGGCCATCCCCACCGCTATAGCTAAAAGAAAGCCGTAGAATATCTTTGTCTTATTTTTATCGCTGTACACTATTTTTAGCAATAAGAAGAAGGAAAGCATTATAAACATGAAGCCCATCGCAGTCTTAGTTGAGAAACCAGCGGTGCTTCTTCCAAGGAAAGTTTCAAAGGCGGGGAATATCGCTGCGCTTAGCGTAGCAGTCCAATAATTTCTGAAAATATAAAGAACTATTAGAAATATCAAGATCGTCGTGAATATCGTTACAATTGGAGGATAGATCATGAACCAAGTCATCGGAGTTGCGGCAGGTATGATGGGATTAAGGAATCTGTACATGAAGGCACCGAAGAAGGAGATCAGCATGTTGTCTTTTCTTGTAATGTAGCCTATTGGAAGATACTGCATATGATTCACTGCGGGAATATTTCCTGTGGATAGGATGTCCAACATTGAGCCATAAAATGTGTATGGATCGAGTCCATTGAGCGATCCGCCCATTCCAAGATAATCATTTCCTATCAGCGGTGTTGCGCCGAGAGCGGGGAGACTCGCCGTTCTTATTATGAGGCCGATGACGACGACCAGTATCAGCAGAACATAGAAAGGCAGTTTGTTACGCTGGAAAAATGCAGCGATTGTTGCAACAACAGCAGTTATGCCAATAAAAACATAAGATGGATAGGAAGTCCCTGTGAAAATCAATAAAATAAATGTCACGGCCAGCAACACATAAAATAGAGCCCCATTTCTCATTATTGGTTGTATCGCTTTTTTGATGTTGTTGCCGGACAGACTTATCTCGAATACCTTTTCAGTTTGTTTTTCTTCTTCTGGTTTTGTCTCTGATATCTTTTCTGTGGTTTTAGGTTCTTCAGTCTTTGCTGTCTGGCTTTCTTCGGATGGAGTAGCTTCTGTTTTCTGATTTGTCGAGGGAGCAACTGCTTCTTCAATGCCTTTTGTCTTATCCTCACTGGTTTGATCCATAGCAAAACATTAAAAATTTGTGTATCAATATCTTTTGGACTTGTCCATTTAAATACCTATTTTAATAGACTTGGACGATTCAGAAACTCAAAATGTTCAGGATGAGCGATAAATTCGTCATAGAGTGTCGGATAATTATAGTCAAGGAAGTCTATTTTCGTAGCTTCTTCATAAGATATTGATAGTTTTTCATAGTTTCTATTAAGAAGTACATTTCTATTTCTCATGAAATACAGTGCTCCTCCCCCCATTTTGGCGATAGATTTATAATCGGACTGGAAGGTCGAATTTACTAGATTTGCCTCTATCAGTGGCTCTTCTCCTGTGTTAATTGATATGTGTCCATAGTTTGGGGGCATTATCACCCTGTCTCCGGCTTTGGCGGAAATCACCTTCACATCAAAGGATCCATCGCCGTTGTCCTTTTGAAGCAGATAAGTGGCTTCACCACTCAAAATTTCGTATATCTCAGCAAATGAAAGGTTTCCCTCAGCTATCGGATGGTAGTGTCCTTCTGTTTTATTGAACTCTCCTCCGAGGTCGTATGGCATTATGACTGTAATATCATATCTTATTGTGTGGGCATCGAAGACAGGGCTGTTTTTTCCATAGCCGGTGCCCCTAAACATATAATATAATATATCGTTCTGATTTCCCTTGTTTATGAAATTTTTATTGAAAAGAACATTCTTCATCTCGTTCAGTCTTCTCACCGACGATTCTACTTCCTCTCCATCGCAAATAAGTTTATTTGTCTTTTCCTCAAAATCAAGGGACAAATTTTTACACTCAATCTTCATGTATCATTATATCTTCTTAGAACTTTATATATTTGTTCAATCCGAATATGTGCGCTATGAAAATAAGATCTTTTCTTTTGATCGCACCTGAAAGCAATATCAAGAAGAAATATACGATCAGGCCAAAGATCAAAACAAATATCAGATCAAAATGCGTTGGGAATTTCTTATAGAGGAACATGTCGATGCCTATCATCACCAGAGATACAGCGAACGTCTTAAGTATAGGTACGACCGGAAGTTTTATGTGGATGTATTTTCTTGTGAATAGCAAGTTGCTTCCCAAGCCAGCCATCACTATCAGAAAATATGTTATGGCGGCGCCATTTGATGCAAATAGAGGGATTAAAACGGCCGAGGATACAACACCGGTTATGGCACTTGCGACGGTTGAGTACATAACATACTTTTGTTTTCCTATCGCCCCCAAGACGACCGTTAAGGGGGCAAAGATTGTGGTTATGAGCACGCTAGTAACGATTATTATGAAAGGCCAAACAGCACCGAGATATTCAGAGTGATAAAGTATGGTGACTATCGGTGATGCGAAGGCTATGGATCCGAATACGAGTGGGGATGTCAAAGCAGTGGCATATCTTACGATGTCTTTTTGTAAAGAGTACAACTTTTCATATTCATTTCTTATGAAGAGTTTCGTTGTGGTGGCGAAGAATGCACCACTGATGGCTGCTGCTGGCGCGCTCAGAAGGGAAGCGACTATAAGGGCAGCCCTATAATAGGCGACGTAGCTGACACTTGGAGCTACTGCCCCGAGAAGTATTATGATAAGATTTGAATAAAGCAGCGAGATGAGAGAACCAGTGTAAGTGAACAGCCCGTATTTTCTTAATTCTTTTATGTCTTCTTCAGGCGGCGCCGCTTTTGTTTTTATTGGCTTTATTAATCTGTAAACAAGATAAAGAGATATCATTCCTGTGATTATATATATCAACGGGTAGATTTCTATCACTCCAAGAAGCCCAAGGCCTAAAAATAGCACAGCTATCTGCGCCAGTCGTAAGACATCAAAGGTAAGCTTTGATACGAAAGTGTATTTTAATTTTTGATATCCACTGAAGATGCTCCTCGAAAATTGACCGGTTAGCGTATAGAAGGTTAATCCAAAGGCGAGTATCTCTAGTAGCAGTTTCAGCTGCGGCTGTTTGTATATTTCCGCTATCGGCCCTGCCAGGGCAAACATCACAATCGAAAGGATAATGGAAATTGCGATCATCAGATAAAGATAATGTTCTATTGTCCATTTGAAGTGCTGGTGTTTTTCAAGGGCCTTGTATTTAGCTGAGCCGTACTGAACTATTCCGTTTATTCCAAATGAAGAGAGCGTCACAAAGGTTGCCCAAATCGTTATAGCCAGAGAATAAAGTCCATAGTTGACAGATCCGAGAAATCTTGCCAGAAGAACCCCGACAAAGAAGGTAATAAGATAATCGGCTATCGCCCCCGCGAAAGAGTAGGATGCATTGTACGCTATTATGTCTCTCTCCTCATTGATGTCGGTTGATGGCAGTGGCTGTTGTGTCATGTGCTATACCCTGTGGCTTTCTGCCGGAAGCTTAGTTTTCTCATAATGTTAGATGATGTCAATATTTTGCCATTGTCATTATTTATGTTTTTAATCGTCTTTTTTTGAATCTGTGCTTCCTTCTCGCACTTTATAAATTAGTATGGTATTTAGTCTTTCATGTATGATACAACCCTGCTGATCGTGCTGATAAGCTTGAGCATAATAGTAAGTTATTTCATAGGTGAATCAGCAGAAGAGGAGCTGGAGGAACTACCGAAGAAATTCTCAAGTATTTTTGGATTATGGTATATTCTGGGGGAGATCATTATTTTCATCGCTGTCGCAAGGTTGATTCACCCTTTTATTTATGTTGTTTCCGGGGCGATGATAATCGCTAATTTGTTCTTTGCTGCTGCATTTTCTTCAAGAAATAGCGATCTTCAGAAATTGATTGAATATGCAGTCATCTTTATTGTATTGACGACTACGATCTACATTTTGATATGAAAATTGGAGTGATAGGCAGGACCAATGTTGGTAAGAGTACTTTGTTCAAAGCTATGACTCTTGAGGAGGTGGAGATAGCTGACAGGCCATTCACGACAATAGATCCAAATAGAGGGATCGCTTACGTCAAGTATCCTTGTCCAGAGAAAGAGTTCAATGTCAAATGCAACCCTCACAATGCTCCTTGTGTCGATGGAACAAGGTTTGTACCCTTCGATTTGATAGACGTTGCTGGCCTTATAGAGGGAGCTCACGAGGGAAAGGGCCTTGGAAATAAGTTTTTGAGTGATGCGATGGAGGCGGATGCTTTGATAGAGGTGATAGACATCTCGGGCAGAAGCGATAAAGGCGGCAATCCAACGGAGGGATACGATCCTGCTGAGGATATACGGATGGTCGATGAGGAAATACTCCTTTGGTTAAGCTCATTGATCATGAAGATAAAGCCGAGAGACACGCTCGCTAATGAAATATACAAAACATTGTCTGGCCTTAAATTCAGATTTGAGACGATAAATGAGGCAATAAATGAGCTGGGAGTGAACCAGATCAACGCGGAGAATGCAAGAAAGCTGAGCAAATTCATTCTCACTCACGACAAGCCAATGATAATCGCTGGAAATAAGATGGATCTTCTTGATAAAGAGGAAGCTGAAAAAAGGGCGAAGAGGCTATCAGATATGTTCAATGTCCCAGTCATCCTCTGTTCAGCGGCAGCAGAACTTGCATTGAGGGAGGCTGAGAAGAATGGTTTCATAAGATACAGGCCACCGGCAGATATAACCGCGATAAAGCAGATGAACGAAGGTCAAACGGCGGCGATAAATACAATAAAAAAGATAATAGGAAAGTTTGGCAGCACAGGTGTCGATAACCTGATAAATACCTTGCTTTTTTCCGTTCTTGGTGCAAAAATAGTCTTTCCAGTTGAGGATGAGAGAAAGTTGAGTGATAAAAGGGGAAACGTTCTTCCAGATGCCTACTTGCTTGAGAAGAATGCAACAGCCAAGGATCTTGCGGAAAAGGTACATACAGAGGTAGCAGCCAACTATAAAGGCGCAATAGACTGCCGTACAGGCCTGAAGATCAAAAATGAGCAGCCATTGAAGAATGGAGATATAATAAAGATTCTGGTATGAACAATACAAAGATTTTTTTGAAAAATGAGGAGATAATGAGGAAGATAATAAGGGCGGCGGAACTTGACAAATCAAGCAGTATTGTTTGGGAGATAGGTGCCGGAGATGGAAGACTCACAAGATTCATAGCCGAGGCCGCAAAGAAAGTTTACGCTGTGGAGAAGGACATTTTTTGGCTTGACGCGGCGAAGAGCAGACTGTCGGGCTTTGACAACATCACTTTCATTCAGGGCGATGCACTTAAGATTGACATATCTGATGATGTAAATAGAATAATATCAAATCTTCCCTATGCGATATCTTCCCCGATAACTGAAAGAATTCTATATTTTATGAACAAACACCAGGATTCTTTTGCAGTGCTCATGTACCAGAAGGAGTTTGCGGACAGGATGCTTGCTTTTCCGGGTTTGCATGAGTATTCCATGCTCTCTGTTTTTGTTCAGTATCTTTGTACTGTCGAGAAGATAGCCGATGTCAGCAGGGTTAACTTCAAGCCGATGCCGGAGGTGGATTCAAGCATCGTCAGATTAAAGCCGAAGAACGTGGAAATAGATGAATCTTTTCTTGGTCTTTCTAGGCTTCTCTTTCAGCACAAAAACAAGAACCTATACAGTGCGATAATTGATAGCAGGCACAAGTTAGGTATAAAGTCAAAGGAGGGCATCAGGGAGAAGATAAGTGGGATGGATGAAAGTTTATTAAATAAGAAAGTATTCTCTTTGGGGATAGATGATCTGTTTAGAGTTTACACTGATCTCAAGAAGAGGAAGATATGGTAGAAAGAAAGGTTAGGGTTGTCAAAAGGCATAGGAAAATCAGGTTTGGTATCTCTTTCCGAAACTTCTCCCAAAGGTTCACCATGAGAGAAGTCAGGGATATCCTAATCGCTTGGCTGATCCTGTCGCTTACCTTCGCCTATGCTATTTATGTTGACACGGGCGCAAAGTTGTCAGCTTTCATTTTGATCTTGACAGCCTCTTTCATCGCGATAGCTTGCGGTTTTATAATGCATGAGCTGATGCATAAGTTCAAGGCGCAGGAGTACGGCTATGATGCAGCGTTCAGGCTTTGGCCTTTTGGTATACTCCTCGCCGTCATCACATCCCTTTTCGGTTTCGTCTTTGCAGCGCCAGGTGCGACATATTTTGAGCCGGATCCAAGGGAGCCGATACTCGATCCACAGGGCTTTGTGAAAAGGTACGGAGATATCTCTCTTGCCGGTCCGAAGATAAATCTGATATTTGGAGGAATTTTTCTTGTTCTCTTTCTGATAGCTCTGATTTTTATGCCTGTATCAGTTATAACTTATACACTGCTTTCCATCACAGGAATAGCCGGTTACATCAACTTTTTCTTGGCAGCCTTCAATCTCCTTCCAATACTGCCGCTCGACGGTGCCAAGGTATTTAATTGGGATAAGGAAAAATGGGCTATCTATTTTGGGGTCTCAGTTCTTATGACTGCACTTGTGATCATTGGGATCATACCGATGCTCAGTTTTGTGCCGTGATTTTAGAAGGCTTTTAAAGCTCCAGCGACTAATCCTAGATGATATGACCTCTTATATAATTCATACAAAGCCGAAGGAAGGAAGTTATTTGATAGTTGCCTTCCCGACGGTTGGTTATATTTCCATCCTTGCGGTTAATTATCTAATACACAAAAAACTCGTGAAAGAGGTCGGATATATTGACCTTGAGGTTCCAGAGCAGCTGGCAGTCATAGACGAAGGCAAGATAACGTATCCTATCAGAATATTTGAGGGGGAGCATGGGATATTCGTAACGACCCAGTTTCCAGTGGATCTAAAATTTGTGAAAGAGATCACGGATACGATAGTTGACATCTACAATAAGACAAAATCCAAAGCGATAATAACCTTGGATGCAATAAATGCAGCCGAGGAGAAGAAGGAAAGCGGACTATTTTACGTGGCAAATAAGTTCGATGTAAATATAAAGGGCGCTACTTCCTTGAATGAGGGGGTCATGCTCGGTTTGAATGCAAGCATAGCTTTGGAGGCCAGGAAAAAAGGGCTTCCTTTCCTTGCTTTGATGGCAGAGACTCACACGAGCATACCGGATGGTGATGCGGCTTCCAAGCTTATCGACGGTCTGAATCAGATAACAAAGATAAATGTCGACACAGCGGAATTAGTAGAGGAGTATAAGACGGTTCTTTCCAGTCTGAACAAACTGATAGAAAGGGCCAAATCGACGCAGGAAAAGAAAAGTGAGATGTACGGTTGATTCAGATCTCTTCAGGCTTTGATGCGATTTCTTTAAGGTAATTTGATATATTTGTGTCCATGAAGGTTGTCGAATAAGCGATGATGTCCTCGGCTTTTACCCATTTGTAGGTCTGGAACCTCGCCGCGACGTTCGGCTCTCCACCGACGTAATCGACCACATATACTACATAGTTCAGCTTTGGATTCTCGCTTGGCACGTACTTGAATATCTCTTTTCTTAAGGAATAATTTATTCCGAATTCCCGGAGTAGATCGTTTATCGCTTTTCTTGGGCTCTCGTTTTCCTCAAGCTCTACAAATGGAAAGACCCATGTTGATCTGGGAAGAGCCTTGTCTAAGTCCTTCAATTTAACCAGAAGAACCTCCTTGTCTCTGAGGATTATCACACTTGCTCTCCTGTTCATATGAAATTAAAGGAATCCACCCAATAAAAATCTATTTTTTATCGCTCATCTTACTTTTAAGTTCCTGGTTCTCTTTCGCAAGCAATACATTGCTTGCAGAATAGATCTTTATCTTTTGATCCAGCTCATTTAATCTTCCTGACAAATCGTTCAGCATGGTCTGCAGATCAACCATTTCCATCGTAACTTTTTCCGGCTCTAATATCTCTATGCTTGATGGAGCGTAGTCCAAGACAAAATTGAATATCGAATCTAAATCCCCGCTGATATCGAATTTAACGTAAGCCGAGAAGAAATCGTTTTCCATTGCCTTCGGCTCGCTATACTCCTCATTTGAAACCTCGAGCTTTTTACCATTTTCTTCCAGATTTTGAATGATCTTTTTGAGGGCATCCACAGCGGCTTCCTTTGGCCTTGCAAGCACCTCAAGTATACATCTCGCTTTTATAGTTTCTTCCATACTTTTTTCTATTTTTGATCTTATTTAACCTTGACTGTGCGGCCGCCGGGATTCGGACCCGGGTTCATGGCTTGGGAAGCCATTGTTATACCACTAGACTACAGCCGCTGATACAAAAGTATATAAATACACCATGGTTTTAAATTTAATATGTTATTCGGAAAAAAGAAAGAAGAAAATGTGAATCCTTTTTACAGCAATCAACAGCCTGCTCAGGATAATCAGGCGGCTGCACCACCTTTCCCTACCCCTACTTTACCGATGCCGGAGCCTCTGGCTCCCCCGGATGTTTCATTGAAACCGGCGGTTTCCCAACCGCAGAAGCAGGATGTTTCTGTTCCTTTGGGGAAATCGGTTGCCTTTATAAGATTGAGTGATTATAAGCAGGTGCTTGATGATATAAAAACTCTGCAGACACAGATAGCAAGGTCTAAGGACGATCTTGAAAGGCTTGCCAAGCTAATACAGGATGAGCAGGAAGCTACTAAGAATTATATTGCCTTAGCGGATGGTTTAAATAAGATTGTTTCTGATCTTTACAACTCGCTTTCAAATGTTCAAGAGTGAAAGATGGATGAGATAGACATAACTGACTTTAGAAAGGCTTCTTTGCGTGTCGGTAAGATCATAGATGCGCAGGAAATAGAAGGGAGCGAAAAGCTGCTTAAACTAACTGTTGATCTGAAGAGCTCAAAAAGGCAGGTTATAGCCGGGATAAAGCAGTTCTATAAACCTTCGGATCTCATAGGAAAGAAGGTCATAGTTGTTTTCAATCTTAAGCCGAAGAATATCATGGGATACGAATCGCAGGGGATGATACTTGCTGCCAGTAATGAAAACCAGATCTCCCTTCTTACTCCGGATAAGGATATCGAAGAAGGCAGTGAGATCTTCTGATTCTTCAGGCCAGTCTGAACGATTTGATCTCTTCTAAGAGATTTTCATCTGTTACTTTGATGTCCTCCGGAAGATATTTTCTTAACAGCCCGGATTGAAACCTGTAGTCCATGAGAACGATAACCGCTCTGTCCTTCTCCGATCTTATCGCTCTTCCCGCGGCTTGCATTGTCTTTATCATCGCCGGCAGAACCTGTGCATACTCGAATCCGTTTCCAAATTTCTTTTGGTAGTATTCCTGAAGAGCCTTCAACTTGAGGGAAGGCGGTTCGAATGGGACCCCAACAATTACGATCAGCTTGACTGCCTTGTTGTTTAGATCTATACTTTCAGAGAAGCTTCCCCCGATAACCGCAAATAGCATGTTCCTCTGCGAATTGAGTTTAGATAGGAGCTCCGCCTGTTTTTCCCTGCTCATATTTTGCTCCTCTATAAGCAGTCCAGACCTGTCCTTGATCTTTGAGACCACCGAAGACATGAATTCATAGGAAGGAAAAAATACAACCGAGCCGTATTCGAAGTTATTCTTGATCTCCTCTAATTTTTCAGCTATCTTTATTGAGAATTCCCCTCTGCTAGAGAATTTTGATGTAGCAGAAACGTCGTTTATTATGTACCTATTTTCAGCTGGAAAGTGGTTCTCAACAGACAACTTTTTGCAGTCAGGTATTCCGAGTATATTTGAGAACATTTCCATTGGCTTGAGTGTCCCGCTTATGAGAATAGAGGAGGAGAAATCGTTCAGTATCTCAGCGGAATATTTTGAGGGATCAAGCGAATCTATGTGAATCCTGCTCCTTCCATTTTCATTTGTGATGTATTCTATATACGAATCATCGGCTTCTATCGCTTTGTTTATGAAATTTTTAAGGTAAAGTGAATAAGGTACATTTACCGTGCTTTCATTTCTTTTGATGATTTCATCAACGATCATTTCATCATCAGCATCAAAAATTTCTTTCAGGTTTATCTTTTTTTCTTCACCGCTCTTTTTTGCATAGGATATGATGGTCTTCAGCTTTCTGGCTAGTTCCTGGTTATAAATCGCCACCTCTTCGTATGCCTTTTCTATCGTTTTGATAGAAAGCGAGATAGAATTCATCTCAGTTATCCTTGAGGGAAGATTGTGAGCCTCATCCACTATGAGAACTGTGTTCTCAGGATCTATACCGGTTTTTGATGAAAAGGATGGGAAAATAGAGGGATTGAAAACGTGTGAATAATTTGCCACGATCACATCAGAATTTCTAGCCCCTATGATTGAGAGTTCATATGGACATAGAGTATAGAGCCTTCCTGCTTCCATCGCTTCCTCCGGTCTAGATATCCCGGCTCGCATCGCCATGCTCGCTATCGATGAAGGCTTTCCTTGAAAATATGTTCTTTCATAGAATCTGCACATTCCTCTCTCTTTGACTGTCCTGCAGAATTCATTAAATATACTCCCTTCCACTGCATTTTCAAAGAGACACATCGTGCTTTTCCCGTTTATTCCCATGTATTTTATTTTGGTCGAGGAATTTTTTGAGATCCTTTCAATAGTGTCGTAAACTATTTTTTGATGCGTATGCCTTGATGTCAGCAACAGTACCTTCTTTTTATCTGGCATGGTTTCATTTAAAGCCGCAAACAGTACCGCAACAGTCTTTCCAAAACCAGTCGGGGCTTGAATCATCAGATTTTCATGCCCTTTTATCGATTCTCTTACCTCCTTTATTATTTCCTCTTGTCCCTTTCTCAATTTTTCAAATGGAAACTTTAACATTCATGTCCTCCAGGAATGCTTTTGAACAAACCTTCTCAAAAGCGGACCTCATTTTTTCGGTTTGGGGAGCGTTCTCGGCGTTTCTCCTCCATGCCAGGTCAGACGAGGCTTTATCTGCACAGGATAAATCCTTTCGGAGTTGTCATCCAATATCAGGCATGCGCCTGGAAGCTTGGGCAGATCAGCCAAATATTTGCTGATCGTGGATGTCATGTAGGATTGCATCACCATGTTTAGTGCGTCTATATCTATTTTTGCTGTTACGTGTTGTGAGATTATGATATCACACTGTGTTATCACATCCGTGTCAAGTTTTCCTGGTTGCTGAGTAGCTATCACCAAGCCTATTCCTGGCTGCCTTCCTTCCTTTATGAGCCTGGATAGCTCAGGCGAAGCAGCCGTCCTCATCCCTGCTGGAAGGAATTCATGGACTTCATCGATGAACATCCAAACAATAGGTATGGATCTTTTTTCTCCCCTGACGGCCATATTCATATCGGCAAGTTCTTCTGCCCTCCTTTGTATCTCCCTTATTTCAAGGATTTTTCTTGACAGGAGACCGATAACAAGTGCTCTTAGACTGAACTCGCCCGTCGAGTGAGAATAAAGACTGATATCTAGAACGTTTATTGATCCAGCTTCAAGCAATTCTTCTATTTCAGTCCCATGTTTCTCGAATATTCCCCATTCTTTAGCGGACTCGAATCTTTCTATGCATACATCCTTCTTTTCCTCATTTGTTACTTCGTTCTTGATCCCTTCGATTATGTCATTTATATCATATTCTTTCCTGCTTTCTCTGATCTCGCTTATAGCTCTTGATATTATCACGCCTTCCTGACTGTTGGCTGGAAATCCGAATATATCAGACCATTCGGTTGCCGAAATATCTGACACAGAAATTGAGAATGGAAAATCGACCATCGAGGCATTTTCCTCCTTTACCTTTTCAAAAGATCCCTTTGGTACGAACACTCTCACATTCTTGAATTCAGTGGGCTCCTCCCCCCATTGCTTAAGGAGTTCAGCCTCCTTATAATTTGGGTTTTTCATCGTCCAATATATGCCCATTGTATCTATTATCAGACAGGTTATGTTTTGTGCGACCTCGCTTGGGAGAGACGCTAAGCCCTCTGCTATCACCCCCATGGTGTAACTTTTTCCAGAACCCCTTTTACCTGCTATTAAAATGACATGGGGTCTTAGAGCATCAAGAAGTATTTCATTCCCTAAACTCGTAATATTGCCCATCGTTATGTATTGTTTTCCTATCAGGGTTGTCGCTAGAATCCCATAATCTCTTGAATCGCGTTCATTCCTACCTATAACTATCTCGTAAGGCATATGAGGTATTACCTATAATAGGATTTATACTTTTGATATTCTCATCGAGTATCTCCCTTCATTTCAGAGCTTTTTCTATTATCTCTTTAATTCTTCTTTTTACCTCTTCTTTCTTTTCTTCGGGTATACTGAAAAGATCTTTAAGTGCATTATAAGCCCAAAACGGCGGTTCTATAACGATGGGAGCATCTGTCCAACCTTTCACGCTGTAAGCCTCCTTTGATGGAGACACAAGTATTAGATGGTCACTTCTCCTTTCATCATATGCCCAGTCCCTTGCAACCCTCGATACATGGTCCTTGCTGCTTATGGCGACTATCAAAGCGTTCTTCTTTGTTGCCCATTTTATGATCTCATCCACATTTTCCTGTGTATTTTTGGATTCTCTTTCAAGGATCACGTCCGTCACCGCCTTGAACAGCCCTGGGAATTCAGATTTTGCATAGTCATAAATTATATCGGCTTCAACTTTTCCATCTCTTATGACGCCACCGGAAAGGACAAGATATGTTAATATTCCCAGGCTATGGAAGGTCTCGGCCAGCTTCTGGGCATTTTCTAGTCTGTCCTTAATAACCTCTTTCCATGGTCTGTGTTGTTCATCATGGTGGTCTGTATATCCATGCACACAAAGAAGTATCGATGGGACCCTTTCTTTTGCGTCTTCCATAACAATATGAGATTCTTTTTTAATAAAAGCGTAAGTGGGAAGGTTTGCACTTTAGATATAGAACGAAAGCGAGCTAAGAGCTAAAAACGTAACTACTTAAATATCGCAGATATAATTAGTTACAATGGAGAACATATTCTTTGATAAGTGGTTTAATAAAAATGTAAGGAAGATAAGCCGAGTTTTTGTGATGATCTTTGGAATAATATGGGGAATAGACGGGTTTTTAAAGTTTCAACCAGGCCTCGTTCAGGCACTACCAAGCATGATCTCCTCAGCAGCGGCTGCACAGCCCTCGTTTTTGCAGGGATGGTACTCTTTTTGGATGGCGCAGGCTTCATCTAATCCAGCATTACTAGTGTATCTTCAAGGGATACTTGAGCTGTCATTGTCGTTCTCCCTCATTTTCGGCTTCATGCGGAAAGTATCTTATGGTGGTGGTTTTTTACTGAGTTTATTCATTTGGGCCGTCCCGGAGGGTTTTGGGGGTCCTTATGGCCCAGGGGCAACCGATATTGGTACGGGCATAATATATGCGATGGTCTTTCTATTTCTCGCTGTACTTAATTCCATGCACGGCGAAAGCCTGTACACTCTTGATAGTAAAATAGAGAAAAGGATAAAATGGTGGAAGTTTTTAGCAGAAATTAGGTATTAAGATGAATTCTTTCATGAACTTTAGAGGAGGATGTCACACTTTTTGATTTCAGTTTAAAATATTAATATCTGTGATAAGATATAATACAATGGATTATTCAAATAAGACCAAATACGTGGCTGAGAAGGGCAAGGAGTTTATCTTCCGTCTCAGAAACGGGGTTGAGGTGGGAAGAGCATCATCACTGGAGGAATTTATTTCCAAGGTGAGAACCCTTCCGATAGAATCGATCGAGTATCATGCCATGAACCACCATTTTTCTCCATGGCTCAGATACCTTAAGCTTAATTCGGCGGCCGATTCGATTGATAAGCTAACCTCAAAGGGAGAGAAGCTGAGGCAGGATATAATCAACACCCTCTCTAGGTTTTGATCTATCATTCGATATTATTGAATATTTTTTCGAGCTCATCTAGCTTGCTTTCTTCGGTTAAAAGAACCGCTTTTATGTCCGAGAATCTTATTTTTTCTCTTCTTTTCTTGAAATTCTGATTGAAATCGTTCACTTTCTCTATCAGCATTTTCTTTAGTTCCCCGCTCAATATTTTTCCATGTATGTATTCTTCCCTTATCCCCTTTGTCTCTTCATCATTCAGGAAAAAGGATGAAAGATAAAGATATGGTATGTCTACATCGGGGTTTCCGCCGTACTTTCTGTGTTCTTCTACAGTGTCTCTTCCTCCACTGAACGCCTTCTTTATTTTTTTCTCCACGATCTCTGGGGCATCGTGAAGGAAGATAGCAGCATCTGGTCTAGATTTTGACATCTTTAGACCATCCATCCCTGGCAGAAATCTGGCATGTATTATCGCAGGCTTGCTGTATCCTGCTCTTTCGGCGATGTCCCTCCCAAGCCTCAGATGAGCATCTTCATCGGGGCCTATTGGAACAAGCGTATTTTTTATCCCGTATTTTATCTCCGGTAATAAAACATGGGCTGCCTGTACGACTGGGTAGAAATGGAGGCCTATGTTCTGATCGTTTGGATATCCATACACAGCCTTGATCTCAGAGAGTGTCACATACCTAGACAGATTTATCGCTATATTGAATATCTCTGGGTATACAAAATCAAAGGACACCTTTGTTAGCTTTTTGTCATAACCATATGCCAGAAGATCGACTATCAATTCTATTCCGTGTCTGATAGCATCCTCCCTTTTCACGACCTTCTTTGCAACGTAGCTCTCATCGTCAGAAAGCGGAACTATCGTCTTAACCTTAAACTTTTTTTGGAAGAACAGGACCGTATCAAAAACTATTCTGTGCGCCAACTGGAGCGTTCCAGAAGGGTTCAACCCGGAAACTATGGCGGATTTTTCACCAGATTTTAATTTTTCGTAAAAAGTATCAAAGTTTCGGTGGGAGTAGAACAGCCCTTTTTGAAAAGTATAAAATTCTGGAAGGTCTTTCAGCTGTGAGAAAGGGGTCGCCTGAAACTCCTCCACCAGTCGTCTATTTTCCTCTAAAATATCCTCCTGCATTAAAAATAAAACCCTCAATAGAAATTAATACTTTCGGATCACATGTACCCGAAAGCTCTAAGGGTTTCCATCACACCTTCTTTATCCTGTGATCTTCCCGCTCTTTCCTTCGTATGTTCCAGATCCTGTTCCCATGCAGGGGCATCGCTCACCTTCTTTGAGTCGAACTTTCCGTCTATGGACCTATATCCTTGTTTGTAGAGCGGATGTATCGGTAATTTGTATTTGAATATATACTCCCAAACGTTTCTTTCGGTGAAGGGAAGGATCGGCTGAACTCTGACATGATCTGGATTTGCTCTTGGACTGATGAACACTTCCTTCGATCTCGCCTCATTTTCATCCCATCTTACTCCCGTGAATAGGGCATCGAACCTGTACTTTTTGATGGCTTCATTCATTGCGACTGTCTTAAGAAGATGATTACCTATAATCGTCTCAAGATCGTAGTCAAAGACATCTCCCTTGAAACCGATCCTCTTTGCCTCTTCCTGGTTAAGTTTATTCAGTTTTTTAATGTAGATTTTATTGTTCTTTTCAACATGCTTTAAGACATCTTCATTTCTTGCCTTTATCACCACAAAATCCCAGGCTTTGCTGACCTCGTCAAGCATTTTGAGGGTCTCATCATAGTGCTGTCCATGATCTATGAATAGGGCCGGAGGAAGCGGTCTTTTCATCTCCTTGCATACTCTTCTAACGAGATCCAGCACGACAGTACTGTCCTTTCCAGCACTCCATACGACGGTCGGTCGCTTGAATCTCTGCAGGGCATCCTTTATTACGATTATCGCTATCTGCTCCTTGGCATCTAGTGACAGTCCACCTTCAACACGATTTTTTTGTATCGACTCATTTTCCATATTCAAAGATATCCCAAGCTTCTCAGCTTGTCTTCCAAATCTTTCACCTCCTTTCTATTTTTTTCCTCTTTTTTTGCTTCTTTTTCGCTTACCAATTCTCTCAGCACATATTCGACAAAACTGGACAATGATGTGAATCCAGTGTTCTTTATCATGTCCATTGCTTTGTCAGCCAAAGGCTTTGGTATCGATACGGTTGTAAACCTTTTCTTTTCCATAATTATATGTAATTACAAATAATTATATGTAATTACCAGTATAAATACTTTAAAAACCAAGGAATCTCAAGAAAATCAGTCTCTTCTTTGACCTTTGTAATCCTTATTTTGCCAGTTATATGCCCTTATTTTGGAGGTTCTCCCATACCCGCAATGGGAGCAATAATGATTCCTCACATTGTAAGTGAATTTTCCGCAACGTCTGCATCTCTGATTTGGGTTCTTTCTGTTGTGAACCCCCATTAATTTGCTCATACTGTTGGTGATATGAGGATGATCATGTCTCCCCTAACAAATATGCTGCCCAATTTTCTCAGGGTTTGATCATCCTTTTTCTCCTCTGTGTCTTCAAGTGTCAGATTCACATGCATGTCGAAAGCGACAAGCTTTCCTGTCAGCGAATGACCATTTTTTAACTCAACAAGCACCGTCTTTCCCTTTGCTGCATTAAGAAGATCGACCGGTCTTGATCCAACCGATTCATTCATGCTCACTCATACCCTCCATAGCCACCAGGCTGTCCTCCGCCTTGTGGCGGCTGATTTGAGGATTTGCCTGCGGCTACGATGTCATCTATCTTAAGTATCATCGCTGCCACTTCACTTGAGCTTTTTATGGCTTGTTTCTTTGTCCTGAGCGGCTCAATGACCCCTGCTTTGTACATATCGGCAACCTTTGGTTCGTACGCGTTTGACAGATCAACACCAGCCCATTTCTCCCCTTTTTTGTGAGCTGCCCTTAGATCGACCAGTATGTCTATCGGGTCCATCCCTGCGTTCTCTGCCAACGTTTTTGGAACTATCTCAAGCGCGTCTGCGAAGGCGTCCACAGCCAACTGTTCTCTTCCTCCAAGCGTGGCAGCAAATTCCTTCAGCTGCTTAGATACCTCCATCTCGCATGCTCCTCCACCGGCGACGATGCTACCGCCACTTTCTATCACGGCTTTAAGGTCACCTAGACTGTCCTCGACGGCCCTTTTGGCTTCGTCTACTACATGTTCTGTTCCTCCTCTGAGAAGAAGGGTCACAGACTTAGGATTTTTGCATTCCTCTATGAAGGCGACATCCTCACCGGCTATTTTCTCTATCCTGACAACGCCTGCCATGCCTAAAGCAGAAGGTTCCAGTTCGTTAAGTGTGGATATGACCTTGGCACCGGTAGCCTTTCCTATCTTGTTGATATCTCCTTCAGAGACGCGCCTGAAGGCAAGTATCCCGTGTTTTGACAGGAAGTACTGTGCCGCATCGTCTATCCCTTTCTGGCAGATCACAACATTGGCTCCGACTTTGTATATCTTTTCGACCATCTCCTTGACGATGCTCTCCTCTTCATTTAGGAAGGCCTGCAACTGATCCGGTCTCTCAATTCTTATCTGTGCATCGATGTTCGTCTTCTCAACCTCCAGAGCCAGATTAAGCAGGGCTATCTTCGCATTCTTCACCAAATCAGGCATATCTGGATGAACCTTCTCTTTTTCGATCATCACTCCCCTAATAAGCTTTGAGTCCCCAAGGCCGCCGCCGACTTTTTTCTCGACTTTTATGTTGTCAGAATCGATAGTGTAGTGTTTTTCATCCACCTTTTCCTTCACAAGATCTATCGCATCTACTATCAATGGTGTCAGTACTTCATCAGCACCGGTGTTTTTGCTTATTATTGCGGTCTTAACAATCTTGCTTAGTTCATTTTTGTCCTCAAAATTGACTTTTATGCTTATGTTGTCGAGGATCTCCTGTGCTTTGTTTGCTGCAAGTGTGTAACCCCTGGCTATCAGCGTCGGGTGTATGCTTTGGTCCAGCAACGCTTCTGCATTCTTAAGTAGTTCCCCGGCCAGAATGACCGCCGTTGTTGTTCCATCTCCGACCTCTTCCTCCTGTGCCTTTGCGACCTCAACAACCATCTTCGCAGCAGGGTTTTCAACTTCCATGCTCTTCAGAACGGTTACTCCATCGTTCGTAATTGTGATATCACCTAAGTTATCTACAAGCATCTTATCCATCCCTCTAGGACCAAGCGTGGATTTTACTGCAGCTGCGACAGCTTTCGCTGCCTCTATGTTCACACGCTGTGCATCTTTTCCACTTGTTTTGCTGTACCCTTCCGGTAGTATAAATATCGGTTGAAGACTCTCAGCCATAATAGATCACCTCCACTTTTTATGACTTGTCGAATATTCGTATTTTATATTGATATGCATTGAGTATATAAGTTTTTTGTTTGGTCAATAGTCCTACCCGGATTCGAACCGGGGTTTTGGGCTCCAAAGGCCCACGTGCTTGACCGCTACACCATAGGACTTTCTTTCAAAACTTTAAATATGACGCAGGGCAAATATTTTAATGCTTTTGGAGCTGTTCATAGCAT
This sequence comes from Candidatus Parvarchaeota archaeon, assembly GCA_023261805.1. Classification (GTDB taxonomy): domain Archaea; phylum Nanobdellota; class Nanobdellia; order Parvarchaeales; family Parvarchaeaceae; genus Acidifodinimicrobium. The sequence continues at coordinate 49,775 of JAGDXV010000005.1, forward strand.
CGATGGTTGCGTTCTTTTCAACTTTGCTTGTCGGCTTATTTCTTAGAAACATTCTCTATTCGGCGGGTTTGTTCGCAAGGGACATAAACAAGCGAAACAAGCCGCTTCTTCCCACAAGCGGAGGGATAGCGGTTGCAGCAGGATTTTTCATCGGGATGATGGCCTTCGTGTTTTCGTATAACTTTATAGTCTCCTCCGGCGTCAACCTCCTTATCCTACTGACGGTTTTGCTGTCGACGCTCTCCGTAACCTTTGTTGGTCTGCTTGATGATCTGCTTGGCGGGAGGGTCCGTTTAAGCTCCTCCATCAAAGGGATTGGGAACTACGTCAGGGCGAACGGCGGTCTTAAACAGTGGCAGAAACCACTTTTGACGCTCGTCGCAGCGATACCTGTGATGGCCATACACTTCGGTCCTCCGGCGGTAACGCTTCCTCTGGTCGGAACGATCTTCTTCGGTCAGATAATATACACCTTTATTGTCATCCCGATAGCGATGATATTTTCGTCCAATGTCTTCAATATGCTTGAGGGGTTAAATGGTCTTTCCCTCCAGATGAGCCTTGTTGCCTTTATAGCGATACTTATCTTTGCTTATCATACAGGAGATGTTAATGCGATCGTTCTTTCATCTATATTTATCTCAACGCTCGTCGCGTATCTTTACTTTGGGGCATATCCTGCTAAATTCCTTCCTGGGGACAGTCTGACATATTTCATCGGTGCAGGTTTTGCATCTCTGGCGATAATGACGAATATCAAAGCTTTTGCGCTTGTGCTTATAATTCCATGGATAGCTGAATTCTTTCTCAAGGCGAGGGCGCATTTTCATGCACACTCTTGGGGGATAATACAGAGAGACGGAACACTGAAGTCTTTGTATGGAAATCGTGTTTATTCTCTGACCCATTTATTCTTAAGGACAGGAAAATTCAAGGAGTGGCAGATAGTTCTTTTCTTTACACTGATCGAGGTTTTCTTTTCGGCTTTGGCTCTGGCGCTTTTCTGGTGATATTTCTGAGCGGTTAAAATACTAATCTCAAAGATCAGCTTCCCTTCAGAGTTTTCCTATGTCTTTGGTTGTATCGACATCCATCGTCTTGACAGTTTCGGTTGGTTTTGCTACCGCAGGAACTATGCATATGTGTCCTTCGGATTTCTTTGCGTTGTATATCGCCTTCAATCCACGGATAGCGAACATTATGTGGCTTATGTCCTTTCCAAGTGCATCATTGAATACCGAGTAATACTGCAACTTTCCTTCGGGGTCTATCACGACCATCCCCCTTCTTGCTCCTCCGGTTTCGGTGTTTAAGAAACCGTAATTTGTTATTATCTCCTTTTTCGGATCCTCTATCATCGGTATCTTGCTTTTGCTTACTCTGGGCGAAACCTGAACCCATCCTTTGTGAGAGAACACGGTGTCGGCACTTACCGCAAAAACAGCCACATTCTCTTTCTTGAAATCATCATATTTTTCCATCAAGGCTTCTATATCCGTTGCACAGACGAAGGTGAAGTCTCCGGGGTAAAAGGTCAGCAGGACCCATTTTCCCCTGTACTTTTTCAGATCGACTTCCTTGATCTCATCATTTTCAGGAAAATACGCCTTTGCTTTGAATTCAAAAACCTCCTTTCCGATCTCCATATTCACCTCCTGAGAACAAAAGAAATAAGATTTTCTTAGTTTAAATTTGTTTCAAAGAAAACTTAAATATGCCCTTTGTGTAGGATAAACAATGGAGGAATCAAATATAGGAGAGAGTACCTTCGTGGGCGTTTCTTATGTTGCACTTAGTGATACACATTACAAGCTCAAGAGCACGTCTGAACTGATGGGTAAACTAAACGACCAGGTTGAGAAGATAGTGAAGGAAAGCGGGAACGTTGTAAATGCTCTCTTAAAACATACGGATGACTTGACAGAGAGCCTCAAGCAGCTTTTCTCGGACATAACGGTTCAGAAGGAAGAGCCAAGACCCGTTGAACAACCGAAGCAGCAATCGATAGATGTTACCACAGAAAGCATTGAAAAGATAATTCAGGACACAGAGGATGCATTGAAACGCCTCGGGTCCTTATGAAAGATGCAAACTAAGACCTTTCTTTTTGAAAGATATTAAAGTTATCTTTACATTGATAAACCTATGCAGGGGTAGCGAAGTGGTCAAACGCGGCAGCCTCAAGAGCTGTTCCCTTTGTGGGTTCGGGAGTTCGAATCTCCCTCCCTGCACCATTGAATGGAAAAAAAGAAAATTGTGGTTTTAGATGCGTTCCTTAAGCCGATATTTGGCGGGGGACAGATAGTCACAAATCTTCTTTTTAAATATCTTAGTAACGACTTCGATGTAAAGTTTGTAGGCGATAAAACTAGATCGGATCCATTTTATTCGGTAGCCATCCCTGGATTTAGAGATTCTTACTTAAGGAGGCTTATTCTTTGGATTTTCAGTTTTAGATCAGTATATAGAACAGTGAAAGGGAATGAGCTTGGCATGTCAAATATCCAGTACAGATTCGTCGTCAGTCTTCCAAAGTTTTTTGTGGACAAACTTGTCAATAAAGATGCTATAAAATTAATGGAAGGAGCTGATGTTATCATATCAAACAGTATGTATGACCCATTTCTTCTCCGTGTCGCTAAGATAAGAGGAAAGAAGATAATCAGGGTGAACCATCTCCCTTTAAATCTTGAATCCACGAGAAAAATTGATCTTTTTCTGAGATATATTTGTGATAGGAACGATGCCGAGTTGATATCAGTCGTGCTGTCCGGTTCTCAGGCCAAGGCATCGAACGATCTCGGTATCAAGACTGTTCTGATACCAAACGGAATAGAGCAGACGAACATTTCCGACAAGGTAATTTCTGATACATTGAATAAGTTTGGTCTCGCTGGCAAGAGATTTCTTTTTAGTATAGGAAGACTACAGGATTCACAGAAAGGCTTCTCTTTGTCGATAAGGGCGATGTCACTGCTGAAGGACAAGGATCTGGTCTATGTCATCGCCGGAAGCGGTCCGGATAGAGATTACTATACAAATTTGGTCAGTTCCTTAGGTTTAACAGACAGAGTTAAGCTGATCGGCTTCGTCTCAGATGAAGAAAAACTGGCCTTGATGCATTCCTCATTTGCATTTCTTCAGCCATCCTACTTCGAATCGTTTGGTATAGTAACATTGGAGGCCCTATCTCAGGGAGCGATAGTTTTGGTCAGCAGGAATGAGGGATCAGTAGATATGATAAAAGACGGAGAAAATGGGTTTTTCATCGAATTGAGAGAAGAGGATATTAAAAACAAGATAGAAACTGTCCTTGGAATGACTGAAAAAGAGAGGGGAAGAATAAAAACAAATGCCATTCAAACAGCCAAAGTTTACTCGGCTGAGAACATGATCTCAAAATATGTCGATCTCATCGCCGATCAGCGATAGGAAAAAAAGAAATTTAAAATACGGAAAACAAGTCATAGTATGAAGTTTGCTGAATTTAGCACATATTTGAGTAAACTAGAGGCGACAACGAAGCGGCTAGAGATGTTCGATATCCTTTCCGAGGCGTTTTCGAAGATAGATTCAAAAGAGATCGCAAAGGCCGTTTATTTTGTTCAAGAGATGCTGCTACCTTCGTTTGAAAACGTTCAGTTGGGTGTGGCCGACAGGATGGTTGAGAAGGCTATCTCAGTCGCTTTTAATCAGCCATTGGAAAAGATAAAGGAGGAAAACAAGAATTTAGGGGATCTTGGTCTCGTGGCGGAGAAATACAATAAAAACAGGACTGAATCGAAGCTATCGATACTTGACGTTTACAATAAACTTTTTGATATTGCAAAGATCAGTGGGGAGGGAAGCGTCGACCAAAAAATAAATGAGATAGCGGATCTTCTTGACAAGACAACATCGATAGAATCAAAATACATCGTAAGATTCATGCTAGGCAGGCTTAGATTAGGTGTGGGTGAGGCAACGATAATGGAGGCCCTTTCAAAGGCAAAGACAGGGGACAGGAACTTCAAGGAAAAGATAGAGCGTGCCTTCAATATCTGCTCCGATCTTGGTTATGTTGCACAGGTCCTTTATTCAGAGGGTGAAAAAGGCGTTGAAAACTTCAGAGTTGAGGTGATGAAACCGATCAGACCGGCGCTGGCCGAGAGACTAGAAAGCGCGGAGGAGATAATAAAGAAGATCGGGAGATGTGCGATAGATCAGAAATTCGATGGATTCAGATCGCAGGTGCATAAGGATGGAAGCAACGTGAAGGTATTCTCAAGGAATTTGGAAGACATAACACATTTCATGCCGGAGATCGTGGAGGAGGTAAAGAAACTGCCATACAAGCGGCTGATATTTGACAGCGAAGCCCTAGCATATGATGAAGACACAAATACACTTTATCCATTTCAGATAACGATACAGAGAAAGAGAAAACACAATGTTGAAAAGGTATCAGAACAATACCCTCTCAGGCTTTTTGCCTTCGATTTAATGCTGATAAATGACGAGGATCTCCTGAATGAACCGTACATAAAAAGAAGGGAAAAGTTAGAAAAATTATTCAAGGACAATGGGAAGATATCCAAGTCAAACATCATAATAACAGACGATCCAAAAGAGGTTGAAAAATTCTTCAACCTTACAGTTGGTGCGGGCTTAGAAGGGATTGTAGCGAAGAAACTCGATGCTCCTTATTCAGCAGGCGCTAGAAACTTTAATTGGATAAAGATGAAGAGATCGTACAAATCGCAGTTGAGCGATACGATAGATGTCGTCATCCTGGGTTACTTTAAGGGAAAGGGGCTAAGGGCCAGTCTGGGCATCGGAGCCCTGCTCGCGGGGGTATACGATGAAAAAAGTGATACATTTAAGACGATCGCAAAGATCGGTTCAGGTTTTTCAGAGGATCAATTCAGACAACTGCACGAAGCTTTGGATGATATCAAGATTGACCACAAACCTGCCAGGGTGGATTCACTCATAGAGCCGGATGTTTGGGTCAATCCAAAGTACGTCATCACGGTGAAGGCCGATGAGATAACAAGAAGCCCAGTGCACACCTGTGGTTTCGAGAATGGAATGGGCTACGCTCTGAGATTTCCAAGGGCGGTTTCATTCATCAGAAGCGATAAAAGTGTGGAAGATGCGAACACAGTGAAGGAGATAATCGAGATGTTCAACAATCAGAAAAAGGTAAAGCTGAAGGGATGATGGAAAAGAGGAAAGAGTTCTTGTATGAAAGTAGCAACAGCTTTTTAGGGGAAGTAATAGGCTACGATGATTCAAAATACGTCGTCATCCCCTCTCCTTTAGAAGTCACCACCTCTTTTCTTAAGGGAACAAGGTTTGCACCGTCGGAGATAATAAAGGCTTCTTTGTCGCTGGAAAACTACGATTTTGAGGCGAGGGCAGAGGTGAAAAATAAAATATACACTTTGAATGAATTGGATCTCACCTCTGATCTCAATATGGATATCAATAGGATCAAAGACACGGTCTCAGATGTTTTGAAGGATGGGAAAATTCCGATATTGATCGGAGGAGAACATACAATCACATACGCATCATCCATGGCATTTGATGATGTGACTTTTGTTCTCTTCGATGCACATGCTGATTTCAAGGAATCATTTAACGGGGTAGAGATCACCCACGCAAGCGTATCTCGTTTAATCAGTAAAAGTAAGAAGATCGTGCTGATAGGCGTAAGAAGTCTTAGCTCCGATGAAATTAGGGAACTGAAGAGTAAGGACGTAAAAGTCATCTATCAGTCGGAGAATCTAGACAGGGAGATAAAGAAGTTGTCTAGGAGTCTGAATGGAAAGAAAGTATACATAAGCATAGACGCCGATGTATTGGACCCTTGTGTCATACAAAGCATCGGGACACCGCAGCCTGGAGGACTGTCATATTTTCAACTGTTTAATTCACTTAAGGCTATAGTGAAGCATTCCCATCTCGTCGGTTTTGATGTAAGTGAGGTGATACCCAGTCAGACTAAAATTGCAGAGGTAACTGCAGCGAAACTGATAGTAGATGTCATAGCTTTGAACGAATTTCACTGACTTATGATAGCAGGGAAGAATTTTTGCACGTGAAACCATCAACCTAGAAACATTTAAATATCCCAACTTCTATAATAATAATTTATGAATACAATCCCTTATACCAAT
>JAGDXV010000002.1 GCA_023261805.1 Candidatus Parvarchaeota archaeon
ATAAGGGATTGTATTCATAAATTATTATTATAGAAGTTGGGATATTTAAATGTTTTGACTTTTAATAGGTCCTCCAAAGGAAGTTAAGAGAAATGCGCACAAACCTTAAAATCTATTGTAAAAAGTTTAATTCAAACAGCGGTTGAATTTACACTGGCTCTATTACCATCTTCGCCCTGTACTACAATTATTATATATGATGCGTCTTTAACAAGAGAAACAAGCACATGACTATCACCAGCAAATATTTCACTAGAAAATGTAAATGTAGCAGATTTTCCTCCCTGAAGCAAGAAACCTGATTCATTTTCATTATTATCGTTATGTTTATTATCACCGTTGAATGGAATATAAAGTGAGCCATTCTGGCGAACGAAGAAGTTAATTACCTTGTCTTCTCCTTTTAAATCATTATGATTATTTTCTACATTCTGGGCAATTGGATTGTTACTTGAAACGTTCTTTAGATCAGTTACGTTTATTAGATGGCTGACATACTCTCCTCGCTAAAGCTTCAGAGCTTTCTTGCTCATTTTATTGTAAGAAAACAGGATATGAAATATTATTAATGACAATATATGCGGATGAGACGTTGAATCTAACCGATTGAATAGAAGATCCGTTTGGTATATTAAAGTTCGCTAAAACCGTACTTGAATTCCCTAAGGAAATTAAATCTATTTTACCGGTGATATTAGACATAGATATACCACTACTGTTGTGAGATAGATATGATACTGAAACGGAAGAATAATTCATGTACAACGCTTGAGTCCCTGTTGGAACTATTGGGGGATCAGTTAATGTCACTAATACATTGCCTGTTTGAAGATTTGCAAAACGAAATGTGAAGTAAATTAATGCTATAACTAAGACCGCGGCGACCACGATTCCAATATTTCCTTATTCATAATCAAACTTTTCTATAAAGTTATGTATAAATTTGTGGAATGGAAGAAATCAATATGCAAGAAAAGAGAAAAAACCTTAGTATAGGGATCGGAAATAAAGGACAAGATATAACTGAATTTGTTCTGATCTATGCGATGATGATCGCTGTTATCGTTACCGCTGTTGTTATAATAAGCGTTTATCTTCCATCGATATACAAACCAAAGAACGCCTTTACAGTGTCTGGATTCAATGGATTAAAGATTATAGATGAAAAATACACAAACAATACGATGTACATAGTTTTCCAAAATCTATTGAATGAGAACATAAAAATCACGGGAATGTATCTATTATATAATGGCGTAAGTTCTTCTTTCTATTCTTGCTCTCAGACCTATGTTCCTATACTTTCAAACACAACATGCGGGGTTGCGGCAAAGCTCTCGTATCCGATAAATGTGCAGATGGATATACAATATCAAATCGAAAATACATCTATAACAACTCCACTTAATATCACCGGCTGGATCAGCGGTTGAAAAGCCTTTTTATATTAATAGATACACAATAAAATGCTATGGGAGCTTTCAAATACATACTAAAAAATGAGAGAGAGATCTACAAAAACAAGGAAAGAAAAGCCGCTTTACTGCTTGAATTAACCAAGCAGCCTGCGATAGTTAGAATAGAAAAACCAACGAGATTGGCAAAAGCCAAGACATTGGGATATTCAGCGAAACAAGGGATCATCGTCGTGAGAGCGAGGGTAGGAAAAGGCTCGTTCAGAAGGAATAGGCCAGTACATGCGAGAAGACCAAGTAAAACAGCGCTGATTCTGAATTACAGACCAAGCAAGCTAAAAATCGCAGAAGAGAGGGTGAAAAGGGTGTACAAAAACATGAAACCCCTAGGAGGATATTTTCTTGCCGACAATGGAAAATACAAATGGTATGAGATAATACTTGCAGACAAAAACAAACTAAACAAATGACTTTTTATTCTAAAAATATGAATACCTAAATTATGGCGGGAACCAGTGTGGAAGGTTTTCTAAGTTGGGATATCATACTTCCAATAGTCATAATTATTATCTCTATTCTGATGCTATACTTTAGTGCCGGAGGGATCGCGGCTTATGCGCTCCCTGTAGGACCGAACGATAACAACCTCTGCGAAAACCAATTCACACATGCGGAGTATGGCTGGCCGAACAGACTTGAGGGAACCTCCTTGTTTCCATCTCTCCTGACGGATTGCTGCTATGATGCACTTACAGCCAAGTCAACCTGTATAACTCACTGGTGCTATTACAATATATCGCAGCAGTACGATGGAGGAAATGAGGTGCCCTATTCACAGCAGAACCTCGTACAGTCGTGTATAAGCAACCCGCCGAAATACATCCTTAACCAATGCAGCGTGATCTCTCCATCGAATACCGCTGCGCTAATGAGCTGCGACCACAGCACGATACTGGCCGATAATTCCACCTTCATAGAGAACTGCGACATAAGCAACCCGCAATGCCTGCCTGGGGACAGCAAATACTGTCCACCGTGCGAATGAATATGAATAAAAAAGCCTCTGTTGAATGGAGAATCGTGTGGTTGATAATATCTATAGTAGCAGTGATCGTTGCAATGCTTGTCATATATGATGTATATTACTCCTACATACATGGAGAGTCTGTTGTGACGATGTTTGAAAATATATTCGGTGGAGTATGATGAATAAAATAGGCAGTCAGGGGATCTGGCTTGAGCTTATCCTAATAATTGTGGGAATAATAGCTGGAGTCATCCTGATAGGAAGTTTTGTTGTATCGCTGATTTCATCTACAAGCGCACTAAACTTTGGACTAGGCTGCTACACAGAAACAACAAGCTTTAACCTAGTGAACAACTATCTGTTCCCAATCACTTCTTTTGCAAGCATTTTTACATCCCTCCCATCTATAAGCCCGACAAGCGGACTTAAAGTCGAGGAAAGCTGCATACAAAGATCAAATCTAAACGGTTATAACACAGCATCACTAGCGACAGGAATATACGAAAAATCTGGTTCCTGCTTTGGACTATTCGCTGGCCTTGGCTCGAAAGTTGAAGGGCAGATACTTTCATCAAAAGGAGTAAATCAGGTTTTCACATGCTACTATGGGAAGATTTTGTCATCAAGCTCAAATAAGACCCTCACCAATTTTCCCTCCTTAATAAGTTACATAGACAACCGATACTACAATCCATCAGATCCAATGCAGATAACATTTATAACAAACAGCAGCGGGGGATCTGCAGTTTTTCCTTCGATCTCCAAAACCGCTGAGAATTTCAACATCACAAATGGATCGATGTACAGCATCGCCTATTTTGAATACCCCACACAAGGAGCACCTCCCTCTTGTTTGGTAGATTTCACCCAGAGATGCAATTATGATATACAGTACGATCAACCTAATTCCTCCTCTGTAAATTGTGCAAGTCAGTCATTCAGCCGGTTAGAGCCTGTAAGCGCCCTTAGCGACTGGGAAAACAACGTCTTGGAATCGAATCCTCCCGACTCAGAATGTATACAAAATTACACCGTCTCATTCTGTGGGGTTTTACTAAATACCATGATCATGACTCCAAATCATATATTCGTTTGTATCACAACTAAATAACAAGTATAAATTTGAAAAACTTCTTTCACTAAATATGAATCTTAATGTGGACATCAAAAAAATGAATCAAAAGCAACTCACTGACTTGATAACTGAAATCAAAAAACGCGGACTTGGAATTTCTTCCCACTACGATGGAGATAACTTCGATATTCAGAGGCTTATGTATGCTAAAGGCGCGACACCAACAATCGGTATCCTTGGAACGGATTCCGGTTTTTCCTTATCGATAGATATAAACAAAAAATCACAGATATTGTCCGAATACAATTCTCTGACTCAAATAATCAAGGCAGAAAAGGGCTATAAGATCCTCAAGGAAAGCGAAAGCATAGACCCTTCCGCAATGTCTGCTCTTTTGGTCACAATAGACGAAAGAAGAAAGGTTCTTGAAGATAGATCGATGCAGCTCCTTGGCTTGATCAATCAGGTATTAAAATCAATAATATCAATAATCTATGAACTGAAAGAGCTAGATAGAAACCTTCTGCTTTATGATAAATCAAATTCACCGGATAAGTCAACAGCCGAGGCGGCTGAACTGGAGATACGACGTATATTCGTTGACAATGTCGATGCAAAGAAGGGAGGAGCAAGCATGATCTCCCTTTCAAGGTCTGCAACCCAACCACAAGGTGGGCCTGGTTTCCTAGACATAGTGTCTGTATTTTATGCAATTAAAAGTCTTGACGATGTGAATAAGCTCAATAAAAATGAGATGTATAAGAACATCTTAAAAGCAAGATTTTCTGAATACAAAGACTGGAGAAAAATAAATGAAGAAGACCTTAGAATGAGAAAATCGATGCTGCTTCAATATTTAGAGAGTCAGGTAGCTTCCTTCGAATTCTATAAAAAATTGGCATTTCAATATCTCTCTTACCTTAGTAGAATAAACATGGCTGTTCAAAGCAATTCCTCAGCGTACAGTAAAAGTACAAAGATTCTGGATATAACAGAATCATCGATGTTCTATGCCAACTTTATGGCATATAAAGAGGTCTATGCAAAAAACTATAATGTCGAATGGAAAAAATTAATAAACAGCAGGAAGTTCATGGTCCCTGCGGAAGTATCAAAGAAGACACTTGAGGATCTGCCGCTGATAAAAGGTGCGGAAGAAGGGAGCAAGAAATTTATACGAACTGCCATCTCCAAATATGGTCCTAAGGTGATCGCAGCGATAGGCCTGGAGCTGTCTTTCAAGGAAAAGCAGATGTTTCCTGAATCCGCATCACAGATCCCTCCACAATATGAAGGCACCCTGGAAGTAAAGTTTATCCCCTATTGCTTTTCTCTTTATGAGTGGTATCTACTTAAGAGTGCATTAAACGCTCTGATAGATAAAACAGTGTTCGAAGGGATTACTGAGCTCTCATCAACATCATTGGATGCCATCAAAAAAGACCTCGATCATTACATCGAAGAAGCAAGAAAAGCAAGAGAAAATCAAAAGCCTAAACAGGGCTCTGGACTTGCCGTGCTTGACATATACAATTCATTCAAGAAGGACATACTACAGATGTTGGTCCCAATCAAAACACAAAGAAAAGATGAGGAAAACTTCGACAGTGAAAAGTATGAGATTCTATTCAACTCAAGACATTTTCTAAAGAACACAAAGGAAGATGCGATGAAGATCGGGCTTGCCGTCGCTATAAAGGATGCGACCTCAGCCTATGAAGAATATAAAAGCAGATTCAAGTTCTTGAATACTTTCACTCCACGCTACAAATTCATGTGAATGGACTAAGCGTACCGTCGTACTTAAGTGAATTCGGATTTTCCTGTATTTTCTTGATGATTTTACGCATTCTGCGCTCCCTTTGAAGTGACACCCAATAGTAACCCTGATCACTTGTTCCTCTTACAATCAAAATATATATTTTTCCAGTATCGTATCTACCAACCCTCCCCTTTCTCTGTATTGATCTTATGGCACTGGGTATCGTCTCATAAAATATTGCTATGTCCGCCCCTTTTATTGACATCCCTTCCTCACTCACACTTGTGGAGATAATAACATTATAGACGCCTGCCTCAAAATCTCTTATTATATTCGCTTGTTCCTGCTGAGAAAGACCGTTTCCTGCCTGACCTATGAACTTGGAAACGGATACGTTGGGTAGATCCTTAACTTTTTCGAATATCGCATCGACATTGTCTCTATATTGAGTGAAAACTATCGCCTTCTTCCCATCTAAAAGCTCCCTTTGGAGTATCCTCCTGACCTCTTCCATCTTCGGATTCTCTAGTCCCTTGCTTACCAGGTCATCCACCATCTCAGATATAGCCTTAAATTCAATACTGTGGGAAAGCTCCTTATCAGACTTCGCTGTTCCTTCTAAAAGCTTTGATATGAACTTTTTACTGGCGGAAACACTCTGTGTCGAGAGAAGATCAAGAAGGTGATATAACTTCAATATCTTTGAAATAGTTATTATGCCCCTTATGACATATACCGCCCTGTTGCCGTGAGCCATCTGCGATTGCATGTTTTTCTGCATCATTAGGAGCGTTTTCCTGTTTATCCTACTGTTTGGTGTGTCCTTGAATAAACCCACGGCCTTAAGCTCGTCTATGTAGGTATTTATCAACCTTTTAACACTGTTAACGACACTCAGCAGATAATCCGGAAGATCTACCTCAATCTCCTCTATGATTTTAGACTTTACATATGGAGTGACATCTGGATCCGTCTCTGAACGTATCTCTATTTTATTTATCCCTAAGTTCTTGCAAATGGTTTTTATCTTTTCAGAATCTGAAGCAGGTGAAGCGGTCAGAGCTAAAACGTGTGGGTATTTTGATTTTTCCAGGAATTCTTTAACAACATAAACATAAGAATAGTTTCCTATAGAGTGATGAGCCTCATCAACCACCAAGGAGCTGAAATCAGAAAGGTCTATTATCCCATTCCTTATATCGTTCTCTATGGTCTGAGGAGTTGCGAATATAACCTGAAAGCCTTCATAGACGTCCTTTCTCTTCTTTGGAGATACTGTTCCGCTCACGATACCTACGTCAAAAGTTGTGAAATCTGCAAAGGTCCTATAATGTTGATCTATCAGTGGCTTCGTGGGAGCCATGAAAAGTGCTTTCGTACCTGGATATTTGTTGAGCCTATAATCGATAACAAGGATGCTTATCATTGTTTTTCCCAGGCCAGTTGGAAGAACGACAAGCGAGTTTTCATCCTTCACGGACTCAAAAATATTTCTCTGATAAGCCCGCTCAACTATTTTTTCTTTTTTAATGAATTTCATGCTAGAACTGCTTTTCCACTTTTAATGAGTATATCGGCGATCTCTTTGTCTATCTCAATGACATTTGGAAAGGAATATGGTCCATATGTTTTGTGATTCTTCCAGACAAACTGCGGAATATCGGAAAGCACCTTTATAACACTCTTATCGGAGGCCCCTTGCTCCTCCTCTTTCTTGCTCTCCTTTAGCTCCTCCGCCGGCGCTGCATTCTTAATGTCAGTTATGATGGAGGATTTAAATGAAGAAACATTCGCTTTAAGTTGGTCGTAGATCTCTATTTCTCTTGTCAATAATTTATCCTTTATTTGCTGAGTCAAAGGTATATCTAAAAGTATCAAATTCATGAGCTTTTTGAGGCGCAAATTGAATATGCTGTCGATTGTCGAAACTGTATTCTTTATTTGAAGTGATATCTCAGATGCCCTTTCCTCATCATTAGCATTCTGAGCCTCTAGCAAGGATCTTTTAGCAAGAGAAACGTAAGACCTCATCTCATCCAGAGTTTTATCGGACAGTGGTGTGAAATCCTTGTTTTCTTCCTCTGCTCTCCTTATCCTTATAAATTCGCTATAGGTTATCATAACTGGCTATCTATACTCTCGTCCTCCACATCAAATACTATTTCTTTAATATTAAAATACTTTGCTTGGCAGAAAGCCCGCTCATAGTGTCTTCAGACTATAAAGTATCGAGCCTGCCGATTGGGATATGAGTGACGATATATAACTGATGATATGATACGGACTGAAAAAAAGAAGATAAGCCAAGACGAGGAGGATTCCAATCACAGCTGCAAGTATATAGAAGAATGTCGCCTCCACAACAGCATCCTTATTCATCATACGGCAGGGATCTCCGGCATTTTTGGTATCAAATGTTCGATCGTTGCTGGGGAAAAAAAGATAAGATAAAAAAGAATCAAGAAAAGGCCTATTATTGCTATTATTATCATCATCAAAGTTAGACTGATGGAGGCTTTTTTATTCATATTTAATGTAATGTATACTTGCAGATGAATTCATGAACACGTTTATAAGGCCGGATATCTTATAAGGTGTGAAAATCTGAAGTATAATTATTACAATGATTATCCCTGCTATCGCTAATAAAATGTACATCAACAAAGCACCCTCAACAGAAGCCTTAGAATCCATGACCAAACAACCAGCTGAACGATAAAACGCTCTGTATGTCCTTCGTAAAGGAAAATATGTACCCCCTGAAGTATATAGCCAAAACTACTCCCAAAGCCAAGACTATAATCGCTATGACTATTGCTATCACCTCTGTCACCGGCATTTGACCTTTATTTTGCATATATTGTTTATGAACACGACAAATTTAAACTATTTCCACCACCGGCCCCAAAGGATGACTTTGAACCACCCGAAGCCTCGCCAGTTGTGTTGCAGATCACCATCGCCGGAGCAGTGATCTTTTCTGTGCATGTAGTGCTTCCAGCAACATAAGTGCAGAGTTTATAACCACCTTCATACATACTGTATATTAAACCACTGCTTCCCCCATACGCTTCTACCGTATAATCACAGGCACTGTTCTGTATCCTAGATGCATTTAAAGAGCACATCGCCGGAGCGGAATTTGGGGATGAAAACAAAAGAAAATTGGAAGGTATAAGCGACGAAAGAAAACCACTATGAATGATGATAAAGAAAACAACCGCAAAGATAACCAAGATAATTACCACTATTATCTCTTCGATTGAAGAAGCGCCTTTTCTGTTCATTTCGTCACCGCACATACAAACACTATGTTTCTACCTAAAAAGTTCAGGCGGTCTAGGGATAAATATGCCCCTGCCTGTTGAACGGCAGTCTTAAGACTTGTGCTTACACAGGAAATACAATCCCCAAGTCCGGAGGTCGTGAAGGCGAGAGTTGATATGGTATTATAAGCGGAAGGGAGAACGGTCGAACAGAGTTGACTCTGTGAACAATAATGATAACCGTAACTTGCTGCACCGGCGGATGCCGCTGCCCCAAGGGTCAAAATACCTGGATCAGACGCACCGGCTGAACCTAGGATACTGCCATAAACAGCGACAGCCCTAGCACAATAATCAAAACAATTAGCAGGATAATTATTGTACCAAGATAGCGGGGCACATTCAGGCGGGAGGGTTATGACCTTAGGTGGAAAACGTGTCCTTGTCATCGTGTTCAGATAAACAATATAAAAAGTGGCATTCTGAAGATCCAAGGTTTTGTTGTAAGCACTCACAACCTCTCCTGGTTTACCTGTACTTATATTCTTGAAGCTGAAAAAGAGGTTTATCCCTGGCATGAAGTAGTCCATAAAGGATATGTTTTGTATTGCAGTGCTCTTGGCCGGTTCAGTTTCTATGCATGAAGGCGGGGGAACAAGCGACTTTGTGGTTGGATCGTAATCCATCGTACAATTCCAACCAGTTGTCGTGTTTTTACAGAAGTTTGTATAAAGCTGTGTACAAAACTGTGCACTTCCCCCTGGTTTTGTGCATTCCGCAAGAGTTGTATTAAAGTAGCAACCCTGAGTTGAATCACAAAGATAAGAACTGGCATTATTTGCGGCAGTAAATCCGCTGCCATTCAGAGGGATGCTCTGAAGATAGTAACCTGGATATATTGGAGAATAACCCTGCTGGGTCAGACAGGTGAAATAATTGCTATTTGCTCTTTCACATAATGAAGGAGAATCTTTATCGCATACATAACCTTCCTGGTAATTCGGACATGCCTCCTGAGGAGTGTAGTTAATACAATTGACTTGCGAGGTGTATGTCTCCGATTGCATAAATTTGGTAAAGTTATAGAAACTGAAATTTTTGCCAGTGTAGACGGAGATAACATCACAAAGCGCAGGACCATCAGGAAGCACAGACAAATTCTGATAACCTCCGTATTTATAGAAACAACTGGCTATGGCCCCCGACATCTGGGAAAAGGTGTATGTTTGAGGATAAATTGAAGTATAAGACGCTATGCCCGTAGAACAACCAATCAATGGTGGCTCAATCCCAGAATTGGCTAATGTATAAGAAAGGCAGAAAAAGTTATGTATTATTGGATTTGAAGAAGGAATACACAGATCCTGAAAGAAAAAGTTCCTGATCATTGAACTAGTGTAACACAAAGACGAGGAGGACATCGTGAAACCGAATATCAGAACATATGAGAAAACTATCAAAATGACGCCTATGAAAATTACACCAAGGATTATGAAAACAACCAGCTCTCCACCTGTCTCGGCCATTTATAAGTTTATAATCTCTAAATATAAAACTGTTCGTCCATAGGTTTATAAATTCATATTTCTTATTATTTTTATGCATCAGACAGAAAATGTTGATCCAACAGAAAACGCGCTCAATAAGCTATTCGCATCGGTTGAGTTGCTTTCATCAAAGATCGACGAGCTCAATGAACGGGTAGACTTTCTCAACTCATTTATAGGAATAGAAAGGGGAGAAGGAGAGGAAAAAATTACGGCCGAACCCCCCGGTCAGCTTGCTGGCCTGTCTTTCAATATATTGGGGGAGATACTTCAACCGCAAGATGCAAATGATCTGCGTGCTTACTTCATCAGGGTTCTTGGAATGTTTCATAGATACATAAAATCAATCGTGCTCTTTGGAAGCGCGAAAACTAAGATGGAAATATCAAAAGGCTCGGACATAGATGTCGCATTTATAGTAGATGATACGGACATAAGAAGGTTCACACTGAAAGAACTTAAGGACAGACTTTTCATTAAGATGGCCGAGATAGCCAAGGACTTCTCAAATAAGATACACGCTCAAGCATATCCATTAAGTGAATTCTGGATGTCCATAATAAAGCCCAATCCAGTTATACTGACCTTATTAAGGGATGGAATAGCTGTATATGATACCGGCTTCTTTTTGCCCATACAGATGTTATACAAGAGCGGAAATATCCTCCCAACGAAAGAATCGATAGACAACAACATAATCAGTGCAGAGGAGCTGCTTGCCTGGGCAGATGATACACTATCAAGGAAACTGACAAATGATTTATTCAACTCTGTTGTCTCCGCTGGACAGTCATTGCTGATGGAATTAGGGTATCTTCCCCCAGCACCAAAAGAGGTGCCTAAAAATCTCAGGGAGGTAGCTGTGAATAAGGAACATTTACTAAGCAATGAAGATGTTGACAAGATAGAGGATGTGATAGTCTGGTTCAAGAAGATAGATCATGGAGAGATAACAAAAGTGAGCGGAAGCGAATACTCGGAGAAGTATCAGAAAACTAAGGAAGTTGTGGACAAAATAATAAAGGTCATAGAGAAACTCAGAGAAGCTAAGGGGATTCCTGGACCTGTGATAGATGAACAAATATTAAAGGATAAAAACAAAGAAAAAGAAGAAAAATACGTCCCGAGGGGAGGAGCAGCATGAAAATCCTATCTTACAGGAGAGGGAGAAAGACCATATATAATAATCAGGCAGTTATCTCTTTGGATGGTGTGAAAACTGCCGATGAAGCCAAGAAATACATCGGTAAAAAGGTGAGGATCGACTTCTCAAGCACATACATCATAGGAGTCATAACCAAAGTCCATGGAAAGAAGGGCAGAGTGATAGCTAGATTCAGAAGGGGACTGCCTGGACAGAGCATACTTAAAGAAATCAAACTCATTGGATAGAATTATAATACTTTATCACATCCTGCAGGGACCCTTCCTTCCTAAAACCTTTCGGATTAAAAACGGTTCTAGCATCAAATTTCTCTATCTTTTTTTCATTCGTCTTCAGCAAGGAAGCCAGCGAATCAGTAGTATAATAAGTTGGAGTTTCAATCTCTTTCCTTAAAATATTCAGGTATTCTCTGTAATTTGAAAATTTTTCTTCTTTTATCGATAGAAGATACATCTTGTCCACTATCTTCCTATCGAAAATCTTTCCAAGCCAAAGAGGACCTGTTCTTACCATCTTTGCGCCGCAATAATCGCACCTCTCCTCTGGAGATAGTGTACGGTTGATGCATCTGGAACATTGATATATATAACCCTTCTCGTTCTCTCTCATAGAAATAAGTTTTAAATATGCTCTGACATAATGACGCCTGACATCAAAAAACAGCGGCTCTATAGAAAATCCCTTGAGATTCGCAGTTTCCTCTGCCTTCTTAAGTAAAAT
>JAGDXV010000028.1 GCA_023261805.1 Candidatus Parvarchaeota archaeon
TGCAACTATATCAGGCACTCCCTCGGGTCCTTGTGGTATAAATTACGGACCGCTTGGAAGTGTGTGTTGAGTTCGTGATTAGAAACTGAGAACAGAAAATAACTTTTAGTTTTTATTAGGCTGATTGTGTCGATGGAAACAGCGCGTTAAATGTATTTATAAATATGTTGATTTTCTATTTATTGTAATGTTTGATATTGTAACAGTTGGGTCGGCGACGAAGGATGTTTTTCTTTTCACTAAACAAGCAAGCCTAAAATTTGGCATCAACTCTCATTTTCTTGAGCTTCCCTTGGATAGAAAACTGAATGTCGATACAAAGATGGAATTCACGGGAGGGAGTGCGACGAACACTGCGGCAACATTTTCAAACTTCGGAAAGAACGTGGCTGTGATATCAAAAATAGGTAATGATTCGAACGGAGATTTTATACTTTCTGATCTAAAAGCACGCAAAATAAACACAGACTTCTTGATTCGCGCTGAAGGGGAAACACCTTTCTCTACAATAATTGTTTCGAAGATGAATAAGGCCATAATCTTAGTTTACAGAGGTGTAGAAAACACCTTGACTTTCGATGAATTAAGGGACGATTTTTCAGCCAAGTGGATGCTCATAGGGCCTTTAGCCGGCGATTCCTTTTCTTTGCTGAAGTCTTTATTATCTTTCTGCGAGGAGAGGGACATAAAAGTAGCTCTAAATCTTGGGGCGAGTGAGCTTTCTTTAGGGATAAAGAAGTTAGGTTCGATTATGAAAAATGTAGAAGTGATAAGCATGAACAGTCTGGAGGCGAGGGAATTTGTCGGTTTAAGCAATGATATAAGAAATATTTTGGAGCTCAAGAAAAAGGCGAAGATAGCGATAATAACCAAGGGAGCGGAGGGATCGATAGTGGCGGATTCCGATCGCATCTATTATGCTCAGGCACTGAAGGCGAATCAGATAAATTACATAGGAGCGGGAGACGCATATCTTTCAGGCTTTGTTACTGCTCTGATGGATGGAAAGGACATCAAAGAAGCAATAAACCTAGCGGCTCACAATTCAGCGGCCGTTGTTCAGAAGTACGGAGCAAAGAGCGGACTTCTTTCAAAATATCCAGATACAATGATTAAAATCAAGGAAGTAGAATATAAAAAGCAGTGATGCTTAGATATTAAAATGAAATTGAGGATGAGAGGGGTGTTTTTGGCTTACGACCATGGACTTGAGCACGGGCCGACAGATTTTAATGATGTGAACATTTCTCCAGCGTATATTCTGAATATTGCACAAGAAGCAGGGGTCGATGCTATAATCTTTCTTAAAGGTCCAGCTATGCATTTTTACACGCCTGATATAGGGATACCTTTGATTCTTAAGTTGAATGGGAAGACGAAGCTCTACAATGGTGAGCCTTTGTCTGTTCAGAGCACAAGTGTTGAGGAGGCAGTGAAATTGAATGCTTCGGCTGTAGGATATACGATTTACTTTGGGAGTAAATACGAGCATTTGATGATAAAGGAGTTTGGCAGGATAGAGGAGGAAGCCCACGCACGCGGATTGCCTGTCATAATGTGGGCGTACCCAAGAGGGAAGGGAATAAAAGATGATGAAGCCCCGGACATAGTCGCATATGCGGCAAGGGCAGCTTTTGAATTGGGTGCGGATATCGTGAAACTGAAGTATCCCGAGGACGATTCAAATCTGGAATGGATTGTCAAATCAGCCGCGTCGACGAAGGTTTTCATGGCTGGCGGAAAGAAACTAGAAGGAGATGAGATAGAGTCAAGAGTGGAGAAGGCGATAAAGGCTGGATTCAGCGGTATTGCTGTTGGCAGGAACATATGGCAAAGCGAGGATCCAATAAGCAAGATCAAAAGACTTAAAGAGATGATCGGGTGATTTATGACCGATTATATATGCGCGGACATCGGCGGTACAAAAACAATCATCTCCCTCATAGATAAAAGGTTTAGGCTTCATAAGACACAACATATAGATACTCCCAAGAGTTTTGAGGAATTCAAGGATCTGTTTGAATCTATAGGTGAACTCTCTAGATATTCTGACACCCTGAACATCTCGCTTGCTGGCAGGGTAGATAAGAGAGGCAGAATACTGATGCTGCCGAACATCAATCTTAAGAAGGGATTGAACATCAAAAGGTTCTTTGGCAGCAAGTTCAAAAGAATAAATATAGAGAATGATACCGTTTGTGCTGCTCTGAAGGCGATCAATGATAAAAAGATTAAAAATGGCTTAGTTATAACCTGGGGCACGGGGATAGGAGGAGCGATAGTGATAAATGGCAAGGTGTTTCTTGGAAATGGTGCGGCCGGGGAGATTGGCCATGTTTATTTTGATAATGGAGAGATAGAGAACAGGATAGGCGGGAAGGTCATGGTGAAAAGATTTGGAATGGACGGAAAGAAAATGCAGGAATTAGCTAAGAAAGGGGATAAAAAGGCGCGCAATATGTTCTCTGTCATAGGAGAAGAGTTCGGAAGTTTCCTAAGATCATTAATTTATATTTTTGATCCAAGCGACATCGTACTAGTGGGTAGTTTCACAAGATCATGGAACTTCATGAAGTCATCTGTCTACTATACTTTAAACAAAGGTTGGATGAAACCACATGTGAGGATACACGTTGTGAAGGATAAATTCTACACCCTTAAGGGGAGCTATCTTTTGGGAAAATATGGGGATTCTGATTATAAATTATAAGAGTTACAAGGAGGCGGTAGATGACGGCTTATCCATAGCAGAAGCAGCGAAAGAGGTATCAAAAGAGCTTAATGTTAAGATAATTCTCTCCCCTCCTTTCACGATGCTAAAGGACATAGCGAGGGTTTCCCCCTCGATAGCTCAGGGCATGGATCTAGAGGAACCCGGAGCTCATACAGGGCATGTATCTTGGTATGAGATCAAGAAAAGCGGTGCGGTTGGTGTCTTGCTAAATCACTCTGAAAACAGAATAGCATCCAAGGATGGGAAAATTGACTACGAGAAGCTCTCCTCTCTGATACATCTTTGTTTGGATCATGATCTAGACTCATACGTGTGTGTTGAGAACATTGAGGAAGCAGAGAAAGTGGTTTTATTCAATCCAACGGCGATAGCCTACGAACCCCCAGAGTTGATAGGTGGAAATATCTCGGTTTCAACGGCCAGACCTTCAGTTGTCAAGGATTTTTGCAGTACCGTCAAGAAAGCGTCAAATTCTCTGGCTTTGATAGGTGCAGGTATAAAGAGTGGAGAAGACGTACGTAAGAGTTTATCTTTGGGAGCCGATGGTGTGCTTGTAGCATCGGGGATAATTAAAGCAAAGGATTTTTCAGCGGCGATCAGAGAACTTTCATTGCCACTGAAATAAATTTTTCAAATCATTTATACTCGCCGGAGAATTTTTCTACAGTAGGGTTGGAGCAGATTTGACTTGAATTTTCATATTCGCATAGCAAAGAGTCCATAAACATTACGCTTCTATTGAAAAGGAAGGCGAGACTTTCATTTTCACTGAGTTTTTTCTCTATTTGGCTCTGATTTAATCCATTAAAGATATATGGCTTGAGAGGAGATGAAACGATGACATATCTTCCTCCGATATCAATAAGAGGCTCAAAATTGTTGAATCCAGAGGTGTTATACATATAGAATAGGTTCTGATCATACTGAGCGACCAGTTCTTGTGCTGTGGCGTCTGTCAAGTCAGAGATATCATATGCTTTTATCTGAAAGTATCTGCTTGAGTAGTTGCTAGCGCTAAGATCGTAGGACAACTGCGGTCCGAAGGTGATCAATCTACCTGCATTGATAGATGAGGAGTAATATGTCACATTCCTTGAAAAGCTTCCAAAGTTTTCGAGGGCATCTCTCAGTATCAATGATTCAAGTCCGCTGAAGGGAGAATTTCCATATATGAAGTATATATCTGTCTTGTTGTTTGAGTTCAATTGACTTGCATTTATCTCCTCTACTACAGTTGTCGGGTTTATCACATCTCTTTCCAAAGGGTTTGTTGTGCCATAAACAAGGGTATGGTTGAGTATATCCTTAGAGGTGATGATCCTATTCTGAAGGGGGCTGTAGTACCTTATCGGTCCGAAGATAGCCGATGAAAAAGGGGTGTTAAGTACAAATTCTTCCTGTCCTTGATTGAAGGTGAGTATATTTCCATACAAAAGGGTTGAAATTATTATAGAAAGGTTGCTGTTACCATTCAGTGCACTGGCGGGGAACACAAGCGAAGGAAGGGCGGTGACGACGTATTTTTCTGTTAGATTATTTCCTTCTTTACTTCCAAGATAAAACGTTAAATTATTTGGTGAATAGTTGTATGCTTCAAGAAAAGCCCTCACCGAGTATGGGAGCGAGTTCGTACAGGAAGCGCAGTTTGAATCGACAAGCGCTATTTCTGTTGCTTCTGTTGGGATAGTCAGAAATTGCGTTTCAGACCAAAAGAAATAGAAAGAAAGTATCACAGCTACGACTATTGGGAATATAACTAATACAAGATGTACCTCAGGCTTCATTGAAAAAATACAAGCTTTAAGCGGATATAAAGTCTTCACCCGAACAGGCTGCTAAGTCCAGCTGCAGTCTCTTCTGGTTTAACAGCAGCCTCTTTCTTCTCTTCTTTCTTTTCCTCGCCCTGCTTTGGTGCAGCAGCCTGCTGTGCAGCAACCGGTGCGGCCTGGGCCTCGCTTATCACCTTGTCTATGTCAACCCCTTTCAGCGCAGAGACGACCGATTTGACTTGAGCCTCATCAGGTTCAACACCTGCTGCGGCGACTACTTTTTTAAGTGATTCCTCATTTATTTCCTTTCCAAGGCTGTGCAACAGCATTGCAGCATATACATACTCCATATTTATTTGACCTCCGATGATCCACTTAACGCAGCTGCCTGTGAAGCAGCTTTGAGCAGTAGATCTTTGATCGTAGATTTCGTTATAATATTTCTATTTACACTTAAAAATCTTACTCCTATATAAAGCTTTTTAATGATTGGAATGATGGAGTAACGGTTCAGTATCCCAGCGCCAATGGACAGGTAAAATGCACGGCTGAATGAATCCTTTATATCGTTTATGTAATCTTCTGTGCTCCTGAAAAGTAATTCATGAGGGAAAACTACCTTTCCATCGGTTGCGAAGACTATATTTATCATCACTTCGTTTGGTCTGATGTCCATACTTGAAAGTATCGCTGCTATTTTCTCATCAGCTTTCTCTCCTTTCTTGAGAACAACAGTGTCATTGACTATCGATATCTTTCCTCCCTCTGTTTTTGTCTTGACCCCTATGGATGAGAACTGAGAAAGCATCGGGCCTGGAGGGAAGGGTGTTGGCCCGGCTGGAAGAATGATGTCCTCTACAGCTACCTGGCCGGCCTTTATTTTTGAATACTCCTTGTTTTCGCGTATTATCTTGGCGATCTCAAAAGGATCCGTATTTGAGAGCAGAAGCAAAGGGATCTTTATTTCTTTGACCTTTTCAGCTAAATTCGAGCCAGCCTTTTGCAAAGCCTTGTATATTATGACCTTTTGAGCGTATAGGAAAAGCACCTTTTCCCCAAGCAATTTCCTCATCCTTTCTAAGGTGCTTGATGGCAATCCGCTGGCTTCGGAGAGAAGAATATACTTATATTTAGAGATCATCTTTGCGATCTTATTCACACTCTCCTCTTTTCTTGCTGCTCCCTTAGATTTTTTCATCATATTGAAACTGGTTTGCCCATCGTTGTTTTAAGGTATATCTTCCTTATATTACTTTCCCCGCTTGGCAATAGTTTGATGAGCGTATTTTGCACGTATTTCAGGTTTTCTATCAATTTGCTGTTATCCCAATCTACATCACCTATCTTCACGGAAATAGCTAGGTTCTTCTTGTTGCTTATTCTGAAGCTTCTCTTCAGGTTTTCATTTAACTCCTCTATTTTTGTTTCCGGATTGATCACTGTGTTGGTCTTCGGATTAGGCATTTTTCCTATCCCAGTTAGCTGTTTACCGAATTTAGCAGCTATCTGCGGCATTATTCCCGCCTCGCCGACGAAGAAATCGTATTCTCTGGAGAGCTTCTTTATCTTCTTCTTATCGTATTTATCAAAGTCTTCCCTGTTGATAGTATTATCGAAGACCGCCTTCGCTCTCATGTACATGTCCTTGTCAACCAGTGCGCAGACTTTTGATGTTTTGACTGGGTTTGGAGGGGATATCAATGTGTCTATCTGTATATTCTCTTTAGGGCTTGTCTTTTTGAATGTTATCACAAGGTCAACAGACTGCTTAAATTTTCTATTTTTTGAGGCTTCCTTTATGGCATTCAGCACCTCTTCTATCTGCTTTTGTTCCATTTGAAATCACCATCCTGACCAAAAATCAGGGGATAGTTAAATTACGCTGCGCACATTATAAATACTTTTGATGTCGAGAATCTATAAATATTAGATAAGAATTGTAGTTCTTATGGAAGCGAACAGCACCCTCGGAGCTCTAATATACATAAAAGTAGCTGAGGGCGGGAAGGTTTCTCCTCTTGAGGTTGCATCAGATATTTCTAAGCTGGATTCAGTCGAAGAGGTCTTTTTGGTCAGCGGGGAGTGGCCGATAATAATAAGGGTCACATGCAAAGACATGATAGAACTTTCAGATTTTGTGATTTCAAAGCTTGGGGCGGTTAAAGGAATAGAAAAGACGGATACCGTGATAATAATGGATAAGATCAAATGAGGTGAGGGAAATGGAGGAAAAAGACGCGGATGAGAATGATGTGAATGTAGATAATGAGAATAGCGAATACAAAGATATCGAAGATCTACCAGGAGTTGGGGCTACAATCGCGGCCAAACTGAAAAGCGAAGGATACGTTGATGTAATTTCTTTGGCTACCGCAAACCCAATAGCTCTGGCGGAGGCATGTGAGATAGGCGAGGCCACAGCGAGGAAGATAATTGCTTCAGCGAGAGAAGCAGCCAAGATGAATTTCATGTCCGGTTTAGAATTCGAGGACAAGAGAAAGCAGGTGCAGAGGATCACCACAGGTAGTAAGGCACTGGATATTCTTTTAGGCGGGGGTGTTGAGACTCAGGCGATCACGGAGTGTTATGGTGAATATGGTTCAGGGAAGAGCCAGATAGCTTTTCAGCTTGCGGTTAACGTTCAGCTTCCGGTTGATAATGGCGGTCTTGAAGGTCATGCGATCTGGATCGATACAGAAGGCACTTTCAGGCCATCAAGGATACAACAGGTTGCAAGCGCCGTGAACCTGGATCCTAGGGAGGCTTTACAGAACATAAAGATAGGTAGGGCCTATTCATCGGATCATCAGATTCTTCTTGTCGATAAGATACCGGATCTGGTTAATGCAGATCCGAAGATAAAATTGATAGTCGTTGATAGTATGATGGCCCTTTTTAGGGCAGAATATGTCGGCAGAGGTACCCTGGCTGACAGACAGCAGAAAGTAAACGTTGTTCTTCACAGTTTGCAGAGACTTGCTGACAGATACAACTTGGCTGTTTACATTACAAACCAGGTTATGGCTAGACCGGATGTCCTTTTCGGGGATCCCACAGCTGCGGTCGGCGGTCATATCGTCGGGCATGTAGCCACATACAGAATATACCTGAGAAAAGGAAAGAAAAATATCAGGATAGCCAGGCTTGTTGATTCTCCCAACCTTCCTGAGGGCGAGGTCAGTTTCCAGATTCTTCCTGAAGGGATAAGGGACGTGGAAGAAGAAAAGAAGAAATGAGTTTTTCTCATTATGAAGGATGAAGACAAGGAAAAGATACTGCAAATTCTCGATCGTGTGAATGATCCAGAGATAGGCATAAGCATCGTGAAGCTCGGAATGGTCGGAAAGATTGAGGAAACTGATGGAATTGTTGGCATAGAGATAAAATTGACCGTACCAGGTTGTCCACTGATAAAGACACTTGAGTCCCAGGTAATATCTGTCCTCGCGAATGCTGGTTACAAGGCAAGGATCGATTTTTCTTACATGAGCAAGGAGGAATTGGAGAGAGCGAAGAAATTTATCACATCACAAAGAAGTTCCATACCTCTGACGATAGCTAGATATACCAAAAGAGACACCAAAAAGGACATCTCCCGCATCATAGCTGTTTATTCTGCAAAGGGAGGGGTCGGAAAGAGCACCGTTGTTTCGCTTCTTGCGCTTGTTGCGCAGGGGCTGGGTTACAAGGTCGGAATAATGGATTGTGATATCTCTGGACCATCTATAAAATCCCTCTTTGGGATAGATGACTTTGCGTCCGCTCATCAGGACAGAAGCATAGAACCATACGAAAAGGATGGCATAAAGATGATCGGCCTTGATCTGCTCAGTGACGCAAGGGTCGTCGTGTGGCGCGGTCCGCTTGTTTCCGGAGCGATAAAGCAGATGTACGATGACACTATTTGGGGAAAATTGGATCTCCTTCTTCTTGATCTCCCACCAGGTACAAGCGACGCTCCAATCACAGTTTTTCAATCTATACCAACGGATGGAATAGTCATTGTAACAACCCCTCAGGATCTTTCATTTATAACCGGTACGAAGACCCTTTTCATGGCGGAGGAATTGAAAGTTCCCGTGTTAGGGGTCATAGAGAATATGAGCTTCTTCATCTGCCCTCACTGTGGAAAGGAAACCCCGATAGGAAAGGGGGGAAGAGATTATAGTGTCAAGGTGCTTGCTCGTCTTCCCTTCATAAATGAATTTCAACTGAAGATCGATGAAAAGATAATCTCTGAATTGAAACCAGTAATAGAAAAGATAATGGGTTAGTCTTACGAGATCTTTTCTCCTCTGAAAAAGACCATCGATATCATATTTTTCATGCTTTCTTCAATGATCTCATCCATATTGAATGACTTTTCAAGCTCCATAACTTTTTCCTTTTTAGCATATGTATTCGGATGTTTCGAAACAAGGGAGCAGCAGTCCCTATATTTTTGGATCGAGAGGTCATACACTCCGTATTTTTTTCCGAGCGCGATTATCTCCTCCTTGTTGAAAGTCGAAAGTGGTCTCAGAATAGGAAGATCAATCCCATAGCTTATCGCGCTTATGTTTGTCAATGTCTGTGATGCGACCTGAGATATCGAATCGCCGGTTGCTATTGCCTTGTAGTTGTATCTGCTGGCGATCTCGTTTCCGAGTCTGAGGAGGAATCTCTTGAACATTATGAGATCGTATCCTCCTCCTATTCCAACAGTCTTTAGACTGAATATGCTGAACGGCACAAGGTAAACCTTCACCCGTTCCACCATCGATATCCTCTCTATTATTGGTTTTATCTTGCTTCTCATGGCGATTTCTATAGAAGGAAGCGAATAGACATGAATAAGATCGACGCTGCATCCGCGTTTCATCAATTCAAAAGGTACAACGGATGAGTCTATTCCGCCAGAAAAGAGGGAGATCACTTTTCCAGCGCTTCCCACCGGTAGACCTCCGATCCCTTTCTCTATATTTTTGGTGAGAACAAAAAAATCTGGAAATATCTCTATCCTTATTTTAAATCCAGTTTTCTTTGGTTTGAATTTTTTGTTTAGAATATCCTTCAATTCAGCGGATGTATATTGGAAGGTTTTATCGATACGTTTGACCTCTATCTCAGCGTTTTCTATCCCTTCTATCGTTTGAAGCTCTTTTTCGAGTGTATCAATGTCCCTAGGCAATTTCACACTCTTTCCAAACCATGCGATCCCTGGGGTGATCTTGAGTATTTTCTCTGTCTTTTCGTCGGCACCAGGTATTGTCAGTCTTCCATTTAATCTTTCTGGCTTTATTTGCGTTATGTTTTCAATATTTTTGATCAGCAATTTCTCAAACATCCCTCTATTTTTTCCTTTGAGGGCGATTTCATTGTAATGTATGCTGACAAATTTTTCAGCCATAATGCTCATTAATATTTGGATAATATATAATAAATCATGGAATTCAAAAAGATTGATGATTTGGTGTGGGAGATAGATAAAGATTTTAAGAAAGGCATGAACGTCCCGATAAGAATCCTAGCAACTAAAAGCATGCTTGATTCCATGGATAAACAGGTCTTTGATCAGGCAGCAAATGTTGCTTCCCTTCCAGGGATAGTCAAGCACATGTATGTCATGCCGGATGGTCATTCTGGCTACGGATCACCAATAGGAGGTGTTGCGGCCTTTGATATCGATGATGGTGGCGTCATATCCCCCGGCATGATCGGTTTTGATATTTCTTGCAGTGTCAGACTGATACTCACAAATTTGGAAGAGAAAGACGTCAAGCCCAAAATAAAGGAGATAGTCGATAAACTTTTCAGGAAAATTCCTTCTGGTGTCGGTGCTGTGGGCAATGTAGAGATGAGCGATGAAAAAATCAGAGAGATGCTGATGTATGGTGCGAAATGGGCTGTGGATAATGGATATGGATGGAAGGAAGATCTGAGCAGAATAGAGCTAAATGGAGTGGCTCGATACGCAGACGGTGCGAAAGTATCTCAGAAGGCAAAGGTCAGGGGAAGAAATCAACTGGGAACCCTTGGTTCGGGAAATCATTACTTAGAGATCGAAGTTATAAAAGATGAAAATATTTATGACAAGCCAATAGCGGAGAGATTAGGGTTGTTTTCAAATCAGGTCGTCATCCTGTTTCACACAGGTTCAAGGGGTCTTGGTCATCAGATAGCATCAGATTACCTTGAAAAATTCAATTCGATAATGAAGAGCAGGTATAATATAATTGTGAATGACAGGGAGCTTGCAGCTGTTCCATTCAATAGCGAAGACGGTCAGGATTATTATGGAGCGATGGGCTCCGCGGTTAATTTTGCATTTGCAAGTCATCAGGTGATAACACAGCGTGTCAGGGAAGTTTTCTCAGAGGTTTTCAAAAAATCTCCAGATTCCCTAGGAATGAATGTGCTGTTTCATGTTGCTCATAACAGAGCCACCCTTGAAAGGCATGAGGTGGATGGAAAGATCAGAAACTTGCTTGTTCATCGTAAAGGAGCTACAGCTAGCTATTATCCTGGGAGAGAGGAGATACCAGAGCCGTACAGGGACTATGGTCTTCCCGTACTGGTTGGCGGAAGCATGGAGACAGCGAGTTATCTTCTTTTAGGTTCAGAAGGATCAAGAGAAACTTTCTGTTCCACAGTTCATGGTGCTGGGAGAGTTCTGAGCAGGGCTGAAGCAAAGAGAAGATACAAGGGGGAAAAGATCAAGGAGGCGATGATAAAAAGGGGCATATACATAGATGCAACCTCTCTCGGAGGTCTGGCTGAAGAAGCTGGAAGCGCGTATAAGAACGTCTCTGAAGTCGTCGACGTCGTAGATAAACTTGGAATCTCCAAGAAAATTGTTAAAATGTTGCCGATCGGAAACATAAAAGGTTGAGAAATGGGATATAGGTTTTTGTCTGATGTGACGAGTGCTGACATCGCTTTGAAAGTGGAAGGCAGGACCAAGAGCGATCTGTTTAAGTCGGCGGCTATCGCAGTGATGAAAGTGCAGATCGACGATTCAAAGCTTTCAAATAGATTGAAAAAGGAGATCAGCCTGTCTTGCAAAAATCTGGACTGTCTCCTTTTCAGGTTTCTTAATGAGATCATTTTTTTGAAGGATTCAGAGCGTTTTGTCTTCGGAAAAATAAACCTAAAAATTGTAGAAAACAGAGATGGGTATGCTCTTTCCGCCATTGTTCATGGGGAAACGATAAGTGGCAAGCACAAGCAAATGGTTGATGTTAAGGGAGTTTCTCTTCATAAGTTCAATGTGAGAAAGTACAGAGGAAAATACTACGCAACCATCGTTTTAGATGTGTGATATTTTACTCCAATTTGGGTCTATCTCAAATTTGAACACGTGAAACCATCAACCTAGAAACATTTAAATATCCCAACTTCTATAATAATAA
>JAGDXV010000029.1 GCA_023261805.1 Candidatus Parvarchaeota archaeon
ACGGTATTATTGTTCCATTGGGATAGAAGAACTCAACATTCTGTCCGAAATAACCGGAAGAGGTGTTGATATAACTCCAAACGGTGCTTGTATTCTGCACATAAATCATTTGTTGAAATGGTGAAGGAGTTGCTGAGGATTGAGAATTGGAGACTACGAGGCTTGAATAAGCAGTAATGTCTGGAGGAAAAGGATAGAAGTTCAGAAAAGCGGAACCTGCAGACAAAGAGTAATTGACATATTTGTATGAGGGATAATAAACTGAAAGGAACTCATTTATTTCATTATTTAGAAAATTGATGCTCGTTGAAGATGCATACAAATTATTTAGAGTGAGGAACTGAGTCTCAAGGTTTTCAGCGCCACTGCTCACTAGCAGACCATTTTCTGATGAAAGAGCAAGATCAGCTGCGCTGGACGAATTTATTGACTGGATTGATATGCTTGCAACTATGACCAGAAAGAGGATTATTATCAGTATTGCACTGAGCATCTGTCCTTTGGTGTTCATATTTAAGTTACTTATTCCTATAATATAAAAGTGAGAAGAAAAATAAGTTTTCTATGGATGAACTCTTCATTGATGAATTTAAGAAAAGATTGAACGATATCCATGGGGAGTCTGATGTTTGGCGTCTGAAGAGAGAGGTGGCATCCAAGTTAAAGCTGAGCAGGATGCCAAAGAACGGAGAGATACTTGAGGAACTACAATTAGATGAAAGACTTAGTAGTATACTTAAGATGAAGCCAACAAGACAGCTTTCTGGTGTTTCGGTTGTCAGCGTAATGACAAAACCATATCCCTGTCCCCATGGGACATGCATATTCTGTCCTGGAGGCGTGAAGATGAACACGCCCCAGAGTTATACGGGACATGAGCCGGCAGCCATGCGGGCAGCGATGAACAACTACGATCCTTATTTACAGGTTCAAGCCAGGCTAAAGCATTACTTATTTTTAGGGTACAGACCGGAGAAGATAGAGGTAATAGTTATGGGTGGAACTTTTACTGCCTTGCCAAAAGATTACAGGGATAACTTTGTGACTGAGATATACAGAGCCCTGAATGATTTTCCGAAGGTTTCCGATGAAAAGAGGTCTTTAGAGGAAGAAAAGAAGATAAATGAAACAGCTTCCCACAGATGTGTTACTTTCACAGTAGAGACCAAGCCGGAAAGATGTAAAGGGGGCGACATCAAGGAACTTCTAGATTATGGTGTCACGCGTGTTGAGATCGGTGTTCAGAGTATATACAATGAAGTACTCATTAAAAATAACCGAGGTCACACAATAGAAGATGCGATAAATGCAACTAAACTACTGAAAGATAACGCCTTTAAGGTGGGTTATCACATAATGTTAAATCTTCCTTTCTCAGATGTCGACAAGGACAAGGAGACGATAAGAAGCATATATGAGGACGAAAGATTCAAGCCAGATACATTGAAAATTTATCCAACACTTGTGATAAAAGGCACTGCTTTGTATAAGATGTGGGAGGCCGGGCAGTACAAGTCTTATCCTTTGGATGACATAATAGGGCTTATAGAATACGCGGAATCCACAGCACCTCCTTGGTTAAGGATAATGAGGATAGAGAGGGATATTCCATCGACTTTTGTTGAAGGCGGCGTGAAAATAACAAATCTTAGGCAGAAGGTACTTGAAAAAATGGATAAAGAGAACAAGAAAGCTACGGACATAAGGAGCAGGGAGGTAGGAAGGGTCAAGATGATAAGAAAACCAGACATTGTAGAGAACAGGATAAATTATAGGGCCTCTGGAGGGGATGAGATTTTCCTAAGTATAGATGACAAATCAAATGATGCGATAATAGGTTTATTGAGATTAAGGATAGCAGATGGAGCGAAAGAAGGGCTTGTCAGGGAACTGCATGTCTATGGTCTTCAAAATCCATTGTCAGAGGAGATAGAGGGGGCTTTTCAACACCATGGCTTCGGAAAACAGCTTCTCTCAAGGGCAGAGGAGATAACAAGAAATGAATATTCGCTCAGAAAAATAAAGGTGATAAGCGGAGTTGGCGCCAGAGAATACTACAGGAAGTTAAATTATAAATTTGAAGATCCTTATATGGTTAAGGAGCTGTAAATAAAATATGTTTGATGAGGTTACTTTGAGCAGGAAGAAGATCAGCGAATTGAAGCAGCAGAATAGATTCTTTAAGGACATGGATGATTTAGGTGTGGATGTATCAATAAAAGGGAACGTCGTCTCCTTTTCCTCGGATAGAGCTGTAGATATGCTTTCCATCAAGGACATGCTTCTAGCATTTGGCCGCGGCTTTGTCTATGATACAGCGAGGATGCTTTTAGATGATCAATATGAACTAAGGATAATAAAGTTATCCGATTATAGTAAGTCAGAGAACAGGCAGTTTCAAATAAAAGCCAGGATAATAGGCAGGCGCGGGTCAATAAAGAGGCAGATAGGAAAGCTGACCTCTTGCTTCATTGTTGTCTATGGAAAGACAGTGAGTGTCATAGGTCCGTACGAGGGAGTAGAGATCGCAGCAGAGGCAATAGATTTATTATCAAAAGGAGCAAAGTATACAACAGTATTTAAATTCATAAGCGATAATCTAAGGAGCATAGCGGGTGAATAAGATGGAGATAGCAGAAGAATTAGCGAAGAATCAGAAAGCGATAAGTGTCACAGAATTCTTCGAGAAGAACAGGCATCTCTTAGGTTTTGACAACAAGCAAAAAGCCCTTCTGACCTGTGTCAAGGAAGCTGTTGACAACGCTTTGGATGCATGCGAGGAACAGGGGCACATGCAGGAAAAGCAAGGTATTTCCCCCACGCTTCCTGAGGTGACAGTAGATGTAAAGCCGTTAAGTGATAATTACCAACTTTTAAATGAGAAGCAAAGCGTAGCCCAATTGATGGTCACTAAGAATGAGATATCGATTCTTTACAAGGGAAAGACCTTGTCTAAGCAGATGCGTGGAGGAAAGGCAAACCTTCAATTTGATGATGCATCTTTTGAGGTAACAGAAAACAATGGGAAATTAGCTGTATCAATGAATGGGAGCCAATTAGGGATGAAGAAAAACGCACCTGTCTTCCTTGTGCGTGTGATGGATAACGGTCCTGGTATAATCGCTTCAAAGATACCTGACATATTTGGTAGGATGCTTTATGGAAGCAAGTTTCAGGCGATGAAGCAGAACAGAGGCCAGCAGGGAATAGGTATACATTCGGCTGTCCTTTATTCTCAGCTCACCACCGGGAAGCCCGCCAAGATAGTATCAAAGATCAGAAGTCAGAAGAAAGCAAAGATGATGAAAGTACAGATAA
Source organism: Candidatus Parvarchaeota archaeon (assembly GCA_023261805.1). GTDB lineage: Archaea > Nanobdellota > Nanobdellia > Parvarchaeales > Parvarchaeaceae > Acidifodinimicrobium. The sequence continues at coordinate 3,319 of JAGDXV010000029.1, forward strand.
ACATACTCAAGAACGAGCCGGAGGTTTTGGAGGAAGGGGAAGAGGATTATCCGTACGAATCTGGTACAATGATCGAATTGGAGTTGGAGGGACTTTACGTCGCTGGAAACAAGGGATTGGACGAGTATATAAAAAGAACTAGCCTTGTGAATCCGCATGCAACGATAATATACATCAATCCAAATGGAGAAAAGGTAGTTTACAAGAGGATCACGGATAAACTACCGAAGGAACCGATAGCTATAAAACCTCATCCACATGGCCTTGAGATAGGGATCTTCATGCGGATACTTAAAAATTCTACCGAGAGGACTCTTGTTTCAGCGCTGGAGAATGAACTTTCGAGGGTCAGCAGACAGGTTGCTGAGCAAACCATAAAAGGGGTTGGTCTGGATCCTAAGATTAAACCACAGGATGTTGATAGAACCCAAGCATTGTCAATTTTGAAGGCACTGCAATCCTTAGACTTGATGAGGCCTCAGACAGACTGCTTATCCCCAATAGGCGAGGAAGCTCTAGAGAGCAGTTTGAAGAAGGAATTTGCTCCGGAATTTGTCAAGGCGATAGGCCGTAAGCCAGAGGTATACAGGGGCATGCCCTTCCAGATAGAGGTTGCAGTAGCGTATGGAGGAAAGATACAGGGAGAGAAAGCAGTTCTGATGAGGTTCGCGAATAAGATTCCCCTCCTTTTTGATGCTTCTTCTTGCGCTCTCACACAAAGCTTTCTCAGCATAGATTACACACGTTACGGATTGAAGGTTGAGAATAAAGTACCGCTCGGCCCAATGATATTTTTGATACACATCGCCTCCGTCTGGGTTCCATACACAAATGAAAGCAAGAATTCGGTGGCCAGCTATCCGATAATAGTGAAGGAGATAAAACTGGCCTTGCAGGAAGCTGTGCGTAATCTTTCTGTCTTCTTGAATCGCAAGCACAGGAGCAGCTTGTTTCAGGAGAGGATAAATCTATTCGATAAATACGGGATAGAGCTTGCTTATTCGCTTTCAAAGCTCACAGATCTGGATGAGGAAAAGATAAAAAGGAAAATAGCCGAACTTTTAGAGAAGAAAAGAGAGGAAGTGAAGGCAAGCGTCGAGGAAAGTTTAAGTCAAACAGACGTGGTATCAAATAAAATAGAAAATGACGTTTCCAACAACGGAGAAAACAGTGAGGAATAAGCATGGACGTTAGTGACATTGAGAAGGCGAAGAAGCAAAGGATAGAAATACTTGAAAAACTAGGGAAAGGGGTTTATTCTCAGATTGAGCACGGGGAAAATCCTTCGCTTACCCTCCCAACGCGAGGCTTATCTAATGTGAAATACGATAAGGAGAACAGAATTATAACTCTAGGAAGCGGGATGTCAAAGCGTTATTTCTTGAACGTTGGTCATGTCAGAAAATTCGTTCAGACGATGGCGATGGCTGCATTGAGCAAGGAGTTAATTAAAAGTGATAAGCACACGAGCCTTAGGTCAGCATTCTATCAAGTCAGGAGGACAATACCTGGAACTAAGATAGATGTTGTGGATGATCAGGTCGAGACAAATAAGGCGATAGAGGATCTTGAGCTGATTACAGGTCTCACAAGGGAGCAGTTGCATATCAATGCCAACAAGGCAGGATCCGTTGCGGGAGAGGTCGTTATTGAGGACAGGGGAGACGTCATAGACTGGTCGAAGCTCGGTAGCGGTGGTTGGGCCATTCCAAGCAACGTTGAGGACATCATATTTCGTAAGGTAGATGCAAAGTTTGTGATATACTTCGAGAAGAGCACGATGTTTGAGCGTGCGAATGAGGATAAAGCATGGAAGAAGCTCCATTGTGTGATAATGTCAAGCCAGGGTCAGGCGACGAGGGGAATAAGGAGACTTCTACAAAGATTGCATGAGGAAGAAGGTTTGCCAGTTTATGTGCTTGTAGATTTTGACCCCTGGGGTGTATACATCTATTCAGCCATTAAATTTGGTTCTATAGCGCTGGCCCACGCATCGGACAGACTGGCTTTACCGGAGGCAAAGTTCATCGGATTGATGGCCAAAGACATAGATCGTTATGGTCTAAGGAGGCACCTTATAAAGTTCAAGGATATAGATGCGGTGAGACTCAAACAGATAAAAGATTATGATTGGTTTAAGAACAGCAAGGAATGGCAGGAAGAGCTTTCAAGGATGGAGAAGCTTCAGGCAAAGGTTGAGCTTGATGCTTTCACTGCAAAGGGCCTTTCCTTCATGACCGACGAGTACATACCAAATAAGATAAAGGAGAAGGATTTCTTAGACTGATGAATCATCTTCAGATTCCAAGTTCGGATTTCGCTTCTTCACTCATTCTATCCTTTGTCCAGGGTGGATCGAATGTCAATTCTATATTGACGTCTTTTGCTCCGATCGCTTTCAGTTTTTCCTTGATATCTTCAAAGAAGTAATCGGATATCGGACAGAAGGGGGAGGTTAAAGTCATCGTTATGTTTACAGTTCTGTCTTCATTGATCTCCAATTTGTATATCAAACCGAGATCGTAGATATTCACAGGCAACTCAGGATCATAGCACTTCTTTAGGGCATCTATGACTTCTTTCTTGAATTCCTCGTCCATTCAAACTAGCTTCTCCTCTTTTGTATCGTAGAGGGCAGCGCAGATAAGCAGTGCTGCCCTAACATTTCCCCTAACCCGTTTTAATATTTTACTTACTTCCTCCTCTGTGAAGGGAGAAAGGGAATCGCTTTTCACTTTTCTAACTTCATTTAACCTGTTTATTATTATCCTTTTGATGTCTTCGTCCTTGAGTCCTTTTATTGACATCACATGCATTTTTGCCTTTATTTCCTTCATCATCTTGTCTATCTGTTTGTCTGCTCTGTTGTCTATAACTATCACTCCGATTCTATTGTTTGCAAGCATATTAAGGACATTTATCGTGTCAGCCTGCTGACTCTTATTCAATAAAGTCACATTATTGAAATCGTCGAGTATTATCAGTAGCTTTTTTCCCTGTCTGATCGACAGCCCTTTTATTTTTGCCAACACCGCTGGTGTGAACGTGTCCTTGATGACATCCAAATTTTGAGTTTTTTTCACATCATTCACTATCCAATTTATTATTGTGCTTTTACCGACACCGGGGTCCCCTTTAATCAATAGAATTCCTCCTTCGTTTATTATCTCATTTATGTACATCTGTGCATCTATTCTTTCTTCTATCCTGTCTACTACATCCTCGTTTCCAGTTGAGGTGATTATTATAAACGGATTATCCATAAGTCATCTGGCGCATATGAAGAACTAAGAGGGATATGTATTTATTCTTTTCACAAATTCAAGCAGGGCGTCGCTCAGAGAACGGTTAGAAGTATATATACGCCTAGCATTATTAGCTCTGCAGGCCCCATGAAGGCCATCGCTGGGTAGGCCTTCCCTTTCTTTCCAAAGATAAAGATGTATGATATTCCAGCTAACGCACCGAAAAGCACGAAGTATGCAGCTATGTGTGAGAAGTATAGGAATGTCGCGGTGAATAAGATAGAAGGGAATATGAGATCCCCTCCCCCTATCATTATTCTTCTTTTGGTTTCCTTCTTCGCAAGGAGAGTAATTCCACTGAGATAAAAGTTGTTTCCAAGGCCTTTTACTAGGGTTATCATGTGTTTTGTTTTATACACGGCTATGTAATCGTATATGGCGATCACGGCCGTCAGAATAACGCTTAGAACAAAACCTAGGGATAATGCCATTATGGATCCAACAGTTATGAAAAGTATTATATTCACCAAATCCTTTCCTATTGTCCCGCTGAATTTGAAATAATATATTGAAATGATGGCTGTCGCTATTATAGTTATTAAAGGAGGGAGTAAATAAAGGAAGAAATCGAAAAGCACAACGACGACAAGAAAACCAAAGAATAAATATATTATCTTCGTAAGTCCGTGTTTGATCAGTATTAAACTGATCCAAGTTATGAGCAGGAGAGCGGTCACAATGTACAGGAAATAGAAATATTGTCCAACTGGGCTGTATTCTACAATGTATTCGAGATTATTGGCGGTGAGAACAGAAAGCAGGTATCTTGAAAATAGAAGGGTCCCAATCATAACTGTGATGAATATAAGCATTATCGCTATCATCACCCAAATGCTCGTTTTCATATCGGAAATTTATGTAGCTCTTTATTTTAATATTAGTTTTGGTGTCAATCAGGACCAGTATTCTCTTGTTTCTATGTAATTTTTTTCTGCCTCTATTATTTTGTCTAACAATTCATCTTTATTGAAGCTATAGGATGAGAGTATTCTGCTGGCCGTTGTCGGGCCTATTCCATATGCAGCTCCGACAAGACAGGCGCTCTTATCGTATGCAAGATAAAGTGCAGCGCTTTGTTTTATTCCCTCCATAATCGCCTTTTCTTCTGATGTGAGTTTTCTCTTCTTAAGGAACTTCTTTATTATCTTCGGATAGATATCCTTATACTTTAACTTGAAGAAAGCGATATACCTTGCCTTACATTTTGGGCATTTTATTCCCCCGGTGTTCTGTACACTGATTTCTTTTATTTCATGTCCGCAATTTAGACATTGCATGTAAAGCTTAGTATTCTCTAGTCTCTCAAGGACCAGCGATCTCAGTACCTTCTTTGCTTCTGTTGGTTTTATCAAAGATCCGCCGTAGGAGCTTTCTATCCCCTCATAGGCAAGCGGTGAAGCATCGCCGTCGTTTATAGCTAGTTTTACTTCCTTTCTTTTTATCCGTTTGAGTATGTCTTCCGCTCCATCTACATCCAATTTACTGCCGAATATCTCATTGAATAATTCTTCCTCCACTATCGTATTTTTATACATCTCCATCACAGATCTCAAGTATGCCTTTGAGTAATCTGCCTCTTTGTTCATCACCCCGAATCTCTTTAGCTCATTCAAAAATCTGTGAGTGTAAAGCGATGTTTGGCGGAGATTTTCTCTCAGCTTAGTCTCAATATCTTCAAGCGTTTCTAAAATGTCTTTAATCTCCTTCAGAGGAGCATCTGTTTTTAGTATTATCCTATATGGATCGACCTTTGTTGGTATGCTCTCCCCCTTCTTCTCCGCCAGAACGAAACCTATGATGTTTGCCAGGGCTTCATTTATCTTGTTTCCAAAGGTCGAATGTATTATCACAAAATCCCTTATCTTTTCGAGTAGGATTAAATCCTTATTTGGGATCAGGAAGTTTCTGCCCTGCTCTCCAAGCACTGAAAACTCGTCTCTATATTTTTCCCTCAATTCGGCGGCCTTTTCAGCCACAAATCTGTAGACAGGCATAAGTTCCCCCTCCCAGGCAGGGATCGCACCGAGAAGGTTCTCTGTCCTGATGACAAGAATCTTCCTTCCTTCTATCTTTACGATTTTCCATGTCTCGCCCTTCATCACAAATATCTCACCTTCTTCAGAATGTTCAGCAACGAAATTTTCATCCAGTGTGCCTATCTTTTTATTCAACTGCGAGTCGATGACAATATACGTTTTTTGATCGGGTATCATCGATACATTCTGTATGTAGAAAAGCAGTCCTCTCTTCGTTCTTACCACGTTGTTTCCATATTTTCTTATGAAGTAATGGGAGATCAGGAAGTCTACAGTTTTTTGGAATTCCTCCTCTTTTAGATCCTCAAAAGCATACGATCGCCTTATTATCTTATAAATTTCCTTTTCTTCCCCGACTCCATCTATCACCAGACCTACTATCTGATGCGCTAGCACATCCAAACTGTTTTTCGGCAGCGGTATCTTTTCGAGTTTGTTCTCCAATCTGCAGAGGTCTATCGCCTTGCTTTCGAGAAAATCGTCGATGTCTGTGGTGATTATCGCTCCCTTTGCCACCCCGCTTTGTCTGTGGTTTGATCTCCCTACCCTCTGTACAAGTTTCACAACTTGCCTTGGTGACATGTATTGGATAACAAGATCAACGTTTCCGATATCTATACCAAGCTCCATCGAACTTGTAGCTATCACGACGTCTATCTCCCCTTTCTTGAATCTATTCTCTATGTCTGTTCTCACTTCCTTTGACAAGGAGCTATGATGCACCTCCATTTTCTTGTTTTCAAGCAGACCGTGCAGCCGCGAACCAAGCAGTTCGGCGGTTTCCCTTGTATTCGTAAATATGAGCGTTGATTTTGATTCGTTTATCAGACTTATTATTTTGTTTAAACTATCAGCTACAACATCACTTATATCATTCTCACTAGCTAGTTTCTCATCTTCCTTTTCAATGCTGGGGTAAGTTACAGAGATGTCGTATTCTTTTATGTCAGTTGTATTGACAACTTCATCACACTTAAGGAACCGCCTTGTTTCTTCAGAGTCTGCTATTGTTGCGCTCAGTCCTATCGTCTTGAAATCAGGGGAAAACATCCTTAGGCGCTCTATCGCTACGCTTAATTGCGTGCCCCTTTTTGATTCCATCAGGCTTTGAATTTCATCTACGATCAGAAACTTCAGGTTCCTTAAGTTTTCCCTCATTCCTTTACTCAAGAATAGAGACTGAAGCGTTTCCGGTGTTGTTATCAAGCAGTGGGGCGGCATGCTCACCTGATTCTTTCTTTCAGTGGGGGTCGTGTCAGCATGTCTTATGTCTATCTCTACCCCTATTTTGTTGCTTATATTTATTATGTTCTTGAATATGTCACGGTTGAGCGCTCTCAGAGGGGTTATGTACAGCAGCTGTATTCCTCCCTTTGATGTATCGATCTGGTCCAAGCAGGGAAGGAAGGCGGCGAACGTCTTTCCATAACCGGTTGGAGCACTTATTATCACGCTTTTTCCCTGTTTTATCTTTTCGATCGCTATCCTCTGTATCTCAGTTGGCTCATCGAAACCGGCTTCTTTCAGTGCTTTCTGTAGGTTTTCTCTAAGTAAGTCAAATCCCATCTTATATGGTCTCAAAAAAGCGAGATTTTCCTCCCGATATGAAATTCTCATTCCAAATATAAATACGAGAAAAGACGAGTATCTTTATGGAGGAGATAGAGATCGATAAACTTCTACAGAAAATTAAAAGAAAATTTGTTCCCTCAGAAAAAGAAGAGAAAAGGATGTCTGCGGTTTCAGGGTGGATAGTTTCTTATCTTCAGAAATCTGCATCTAGACAGGGCTTGAATGTGAAGATCGAATTGGGTGGTTCTTATGCAAAGCACACCTGGGTGAAGGGAAGTAGCGATATCGACGTTTTTGTGACATTTAATAGTGAGGACGAGACCAAGAAGCTGAGGTCATTGGTTCCTCAAGGTTTTTATCCAGAGCATGGAACAAGGGAATATTTTGTTGGGAAGGTCAAAGGAGTGAATATACAGATCGTTCCTGTCGTTTCATTTGAAAATATTGAGAGCGTTAAAAACTCAATAGATTTTTCTGTCCTGCATAAAGATTATGTGCTAAATCACACGAATCAGAAGCAGAGAGAGGACATAATACTGTTGAAACAATTCTGCAAAGCGAATAACTGTTATGGTTCAGAGACGTATCTTCATGGCTTCTCCGGTTATGTTCTGGAGCTTCTGATAATTCATTACGGTTCACTGAAAGCCCTGTTTTTAGACGCACAAAACTGGGAGCCAGGGATGTTCATAGATATTGAGCATGTTTATCAATCTAAAGAAGAAGCAGTGAAGCAGATAGGAGCCAAAGATAATCCGCTGATAATCGTGGATCCAACGAATAAGCACAGAAATGTGTGCGGATCACTGAATCTGGATAATTTTTCCAGGTTTGTATTTTCTGTGATAAGATTCGTGAACGATCCAGACGAATCTTTCTTTCAAATCAAAGATGAAAGAAAAGAGATAGTGAAAGAATCAAAGAGGCGCGGAACTTTGCTTTATCATGCATCAAAAAAGATATCCGATCCAAGGGAGCGCTTCCTGTCGCAGTATGTTCATAAAGTTGATGAATCTGTGAAGGAATTAAGGTCAGGCTATGTGGACGTGTATGATTATCATCTAATTGTAAATGAAAAGAAGGTTGACACTTTCATAGAGATAGTTCCTTTTTCATCCGTCAAAATTGTAAGGGTTCTCGGCCCAACATTATGGATAGACACAAAAAATATACTCGCCTTTTTAAAACAACATAAGGGTTCCTATCTTTATCATGATAGATTAGCTTACGATCTCGTGCTTAAAGCCAGTGATATCAATAAATTTATATCCAAAGTGATTAAGAAATTGAATTAAGCCCGAGTAGCTCAACGGCAGAGCGATTGGCTGTTAACCAATGTGTTGCAGGTTCGAATCCTGCCCCGGGCGCCTGTTATGCTTCTTCACCATCGGAAAGCCATCAACCTAGAAACACTTAAATATCCCAACTTCTATAATAATAATTTATGAAT
>JAGDXV010000016.1 GCA_023261805.1 Candidatus Parvarchaeota archaeon
TTGGGCCATAGGTATTACCGCGGCTGCTGGCACCTATTTGCCCAGCCCTTATTCTCCGCGCCATTTCAAAGCACGGAAAAAGCCCTTTCCAAGACGGAAAGAACACTTTGGGTTCCCCTATCACGCTTTCGCGCATTGTAGAGTTTTCGGGACTGCTGCACGCCGTAGCGCTGGGGTCCTTGTCTCAGTACCCCTCTGAGGGCAACCACTTCCATGGCCCTTACCGATCAAAGGTTTGGTGGGCCGTTACCTCACCAACTGCCTAATCGGACATAGACCAATCGTGCTGCGCTGCACTCCGGTATCAGGAATGCAGCCTTTCACAATAAAATCGTTCCAGATAATATTGCTATGATGTATTATCCTCAGTTTCCCGAGGTTATCCACCTCAGCACGGTATGTTATCTATGTGCTACCTCAGCCGTACGCCACCCCTCCTTACCGAAGGGGTAAGACTTGCATGTCTCATTCGAACCCAAAAAGCAGTGACCTCCAGCAGGATCAACTGGAATTTTTGGAGGATCGATGTTCATCATACATAAGCATTCAGTTTATGTACTCATCTTTCTCATCTACTCAAAGCGAGTATCGATAGACTTGTAATCTATAAATGGAATACGTCTTCATCGCACCTTTCAGGCACTCCACTCGATCCGGTATTTATAGATAAATTATGATTAACATGCTTCAGTTTAAATATCTTATTGCACTAGATTTCAATCTGAAAAAATGAACCTATCTCCTCCATTGAATATCTTCAACTCGTTCAAAAGATCCTTATATTCGTCCTTGAAATCCTTTTTCTCTATAGGTTTTTCGTCCTTCAGAAATTCCTCTACCTTTCCATCGGTCCCGTTTAGTGTTAATTTAAAACCACCCTTAAAAACACTCTTTCTGAGCTTATTGTGGACAGAATTTACGTACTGCCTCCTAAAGCTAAATTCTTTCGGTAAGCCCATCATCAAACCGAAAGTCTCTGAAAAAGCGGTCTCTGTTGTAAGTGATTCATCCGTGCCGCCCTCAATAATATCAGAGATAAGTTTCTTTATGTTCACAAGACTCTGATAACCTTTCTTTGCCCCAAATTTTCTGGATTTAGGATATTTGATAATCAATGGTACCCTTACCAATTCATCGTATGTATAGTCTCCATGTAAAAAGTAGCCATGTTCTTTGAAGGCTTGACCATGATCTGAAGTTATTATTATCATACTGTTCTCATAATCGAATTTGTTCTTAAGTGTGGACACTATCGCCTCGAGTCTGCCATCCAAATATTCAGCCTCCAATGCATATTGTTTTTTGAAATAGTTCACCTTTCTATCACTTATCTTCTTTATTCCGGTGAAGTCTTGCCACTGCTCTTTCAAGCTGAATTTATTATATGGATCGTGCATCTCCATCAGATTCAGGAAAAGAAAGGTCTTTTCATCAAAATACATCGATTTAAGCAGGTCATTCATATTACGCGCTCCCTTGTCCAATGGAAAATCTAGATCGCGTTTCAACCTTTCTGACCTGTAATATGCGACCATGTATTTGAAAATCTCACTGAATTTTCTCTGCTTCAGAAGTCTAAAGAGTATATCACGTGGAGAATAGCCTATCCTGGCAGCCTCAAGGACCTCCTGCCTCGCCTTCGTGGAAGGAAGCGGGTCAAAAGAAAGGAAAGCATCAAAGCCTATGCCGAAATAATTGAAAGAAGAGACCATCCTATTGTTTGAAAGTCCAATTGTATAATAACCTCTGCTCTTCATGTACTCAGCTAGCCTCTCTGCTTTTAAGGATCCGTTCTTTCTCTGTAAGCTCATTAAACGGCTGTTTCTTTCCTCATGCACACCGTGCTCTTTCGGATACAGGCCAGTGAAAAGCGAGACGTGAGAAGGAAAGGTCCATGAGGATGGAGCTATTGCATTCCTATAAATGACAGAATCCCTGAGAAACTTCCGCAGAAAAGGTGTCCTTGCATTCCCTCCATAAACATCGAGAACGTCCTGTCTGAGTGTGTCACATATTATCAATACAACAGCGGGTTCCATTTTATATCACTATTAGTGGATCTTGGTTTAAGTATTTTAATTTGAGTATCCTAGACTTTTCCATGAAAGTATTCATAAAAATAGGACCACATCCGCAATACAAGGAAATCGTGAAATATCCACCGAAGGGCGTCAAGTACGAAGTCGAAGGGGGTACAAATATCCAAAAATACTATTCTCCCCTGACTGCGAAGCAGCGCGACTATGCAAGGAAGATATTTCACTTTTTTGGTCTTCCAAGGATATCTCTTTATAAAACCGACGCAGACCTGATATTTTCCACGAGAGGAACTTTACCGATCACAACTAAGCCTTGGATAGTAGAATTCGAGCACCCTTATTCTTTCACCTGGATAAGCTACAAAAATTTCGGATGGAGAGAAAGAAAAATAACGAGCTTCTTTTTGTCCAGAAAAAACTGTAAAAGGATACTTCCTAATTCGACAGCTGCGTATTCTGCTCTTTTGAACAGTTTCGATACAAAAAGTTTTAGGGAGAAAATAGAGATTCTGTATCTCGCTATACATTACAGAAAGATAAGAAAAATAAAGCATGAAAAGTTCAGGATGCTCACTATAACAAGCGGAGTCTACGACAGAGGCTTCAACATCGTGAAGGACATATATCCAGAACTAAAAAGAAAATATGATGTGGAATGGGTAATTAAAACTGTCTATCCGCTCAAACCAGAAGATGAGGAATTCGTCAAAGAAAACGGCATAAAACTTATATATGGCTTTCTGCCTCAGAAAAAGATCGATGAACTCTATGGAAGTTCAGATCTTTTCCTCTACCCCTCTTTTGTCGACACGAATGCGATAGTGATATACGAAGCTATGAGAGCTGGAATCCCTGTCATCACGACGGATACTTTTGCATTTCCAGACAAGGTCAAACCATATTATAACGGTCTGATGATACATGATCCGGGGGTCTTCTGGAACAAGAAATTCATGCAGGTAATTCCAGTTCCGGACACATCAAAATACCACAACCAAGCCATGTCGTCGGAACTTCTCAGTGACATAGAATATCTCATAAAGAATGAAAAAGAAAGAAAGAAGATGGGAAAAAATGCCGAAAGAATGATCAAAGATGGGCCTCTGTCGGTAAAAGTGAGAAATGAAAAACTAAAAAGAATTTTTGAAGAGGCTCTGAGAAGATAAGATGGACGGAATTGAAAGACTGGAAAGATTCATCAAAGAAAAATCGGTAGATGCCGAGATAATTAGAACCGATGATTCTGTGGACTCGTCCCGCAAGACAGCCTCAGCGATAAACGAATCCGAAGATCTTATAGCGAAGAGCATCTGCCTGACCGATGGAAGTCAAATGCCGATCGTTGTCATACTCGCTGGAAATCACAAAATAGACCTGAAAAAGCTCAGGAAAGAATTGAAACTTAAAAATCTAAGGTTGGCAAACGATGATGAATTACTTAGATTAACTGGGTATGAAAGGGGAGGAATACCGCCCATAGGTTACGAGGCCAGATTCATCATGGAAAAAGACCTTTTGGATAGACCAGTGCTTTATTGCGGGGGCGGAACGAAAAATTCGATCCTAAAGATTAGACCCGGTGAGATAATCAGAATAGACAAACCAGAGATGATGGATATAAAGAGATGAGTTTTCTAAAGATATTTATACTTCAAAACACAGAATAATATCGAAAAACGATATCAATATGTATACGAGTTATTTCCACAGGATAGAGCCTAGGACATTTGGACTAAAGTACATTGTCTTATCTCTTCTTATGAAAAACAAGCTTTCTGGGGCAGAAATGATGGACAGAATAGAAAAAATGAGCCTCGGCTTCTTCCATCCTTCACCTGGAAGCATATATCCACTGTTGAAATATCTTACAAAGGAAGGACTCATAAAAGCTGAAGAGAAAGATGGAAAGAAGGTTTATTCTCTGTCCAATAAAGGAAAAGAGCTGATAGAATCGACATTTCCATCTATGGGTTTGTTTAGAAGCTTCGGATTCTTCGATGAAAAAACAAACAGCGTAGATGAAGCATTGGAGACGATAGAAAACTATGTAGATTTTCTTTCGGAAACTAAACTGAGTAGAAAGGATCTGCAAAAAATCGATGAATTAATAAAAAGACTACAAAAACTAAGGAAAAAATGAATCAGAGCACCTTCTCCTCTATCATATCAAGCTCTGAATTCAAACCAGATACTGCTTCATCTATAATATCCTTCACAGATAATTGACCCCAGCTCTCTATCTCAAATATGATTTTCTTGGGATCGGAAGATATCTCTATAACATCTTTTCCGGCGAAATCCTCGCATGCCTTACAAAGGATACATTTATCGATAGATCCTTTCTTTACAGATAACTTGCCTCCCTCTGCTTCTAAAATATTGACAGGACATTTCTTCGCGATCTCCTTCGCATTTTTGACATCGCTGTCCTTGATGTCTATGATTGGATAAAAATGGTAAAAGACATGAGCCGGCACAAATTTGGCGTGATCAAGACCATTACCATAAGCAGCTTCCGCCTCGAGGTCTATCTCTTCTCCCCTTTTCAATTCCATTATTATTGTTTTATCATATACAGGAGCAAAATCCGGATCTTCTACTTTCATATCAGATGCATGCACAATCTTTGGACCAACTTCCTTCAGAAGGAACCTTATCTTTTTGCTGCTCTTCTTATCTGTCGGAACTGTCTTAAGCGGTATAAGACCGAGCCTAAGCGCTAAAACTTCATCATACATGGAACTCGTATTCTTATAGATGGTAACATCCTCTATCGCAGCGACATTCACCAATGTAAGTATAGCTCTCCTCAAAGCATTTGCCAAAGAAACACTCAAATTCGTCACCAGAAAACGCATTTCATTTCCTGACTTCTCGATCAACTTGACTTCCATTTTACATCCTTCTCCCTTTCCTTCCACCCTTTCTTTTACATCCATCATGAGGAACAGGAGTAACATTTTCTATGCTCAAAACCCTAAACCCAGCACGTTCAAGCGTCCTAATCGCAGGCTTAGCACCCGCGCCAAGCGTCTTCGACTTTATACCGCCAGCAGCTCTCACCTTTATGTGAAGGGCGGTTATTCCTTTGTCCCTCAGCTCCTCTGAAACTTTTTTCGCAGCGTCCATCGCTGCCCTTGGTGATGAGCCTAATCTACCTGCCTTGACCTGCGACCCGCCTGTATGAATGGAAAATGTGTGAGCCCCGCTGAGGTCTGTTACATGTATCACTGTGTTATTCATAGTCGCATATATATGAGCAATACCGACCTTTTCCATCCTCACTCCGCCTTATTTTCTGTATTTGGTTTATAGGCAAATTTGGGGTCCACATAATTTATAGTTTCTTCCTCCCATGTTTTAACGAGATAGCTTGGGGAAGTAACGACCCTGTCACCAACCAAAACATGACCATGAACTATTAATTGCCTGGCAGATTTTATCGTAGGCGCCATCCCTCGCTTGAAGACGATCATTTGAAGCCTTCTATCAAGCACATTCTCTAACTTTAGATCGAGGACATCGTCCAAGACTGCATCTTTTTTAACCAACCCAAAATCGCTGAGCATCTTCAAGAAAATTTTTTCCTCCTCAGCTCCTTTACCGATAGCTTTTAGACCTATCAATTCTCTTACTCTCTTCCTTATCGTCCTAAGAAATGATTCCTCCTTCCAAAGCTCCCTCTTATTCTTAAAACCGTATATTTTCTTAAGTTGTTTGTCTCTCTCTATTCTGGCTGCATCCCACTGCTTTATAGGTGGTGCATATTTCTTTGATTGTCTCCCTGTTGTGCCTCCCATGACTTAATCACTCCTTTTTCTGCTGCTGTTGCTGCTGCTGAACCTGCTCTTTCTTCTTTGTGACGCCGACCGTCGGACCTACCCTTCCTTTGAAGTTAGCACCTCTTGATCTTGTCCTCTGGCCTCTCAGTTTATAGCCGAATTGGTGTCTGTAACCTCTATATGAACTTGAGAGTTTGATGTTCTGTATGTTTAAGTTATTCTTCGCCATCAGGTCGTTACCAATGTAATGTTTATCTACACCAGTTTCCTCCTCTTTCCTCCAATTGTACATCCATTTTGGTATGCCGTAAGCCGATGGATTGTAAAGGGCGTCCTTTAGCCTTCCCATTGAATTCTCATCCAGATCTTGAAGCTTTTTATTAGGATCTATATTTATAGCCTTTATGATCGCGTTTGAATAAGAAAAACTTACACCGTAAATGTCCCTCAATACGTTTCTGATCTTCTTGTCTCCGGGCAGATCCTCATCACCTATTCTAAATATCTTTCGCTCAGCTACCTCTCTCGGCTTCGTTTCCCTCTTCTGAAACTTCTGATCTTTTACCTTACTTTCCACAATTAATGAACATCAAGTGATAGCATCAACTTACTTTTGCCCTTTTACAGACTACTCGTAAGACGCGCTAATGTTTATCTTCCGTGTTCGAAATGGGAACGGGATTTTCCATTAGCCTATAGACGCTATCAGTTTATTCTATATATACGTGAATTTAAAAAGCTTAAGAAATCGAAAAATAAATTTAAATATCGGTGACTTGAAAACTTAAAGATGAATATAAAGCCAGGAACGTTTGTTTTGTTGGTGATAATGTCGATAATCGGCCTCATATCAGCAATCGTCGTTCTCTATGAAGGGTGGATACTGCACATACCTCCACCGTTATGTGTTGTATCAAATGAATCCATATTCAATGTTCCAATAAACTGTGAAAAGGTTATATTCAGTCCTTACGGTGAAATAGAAGGCGTGCCGCTTGAACTGCTTGCAGCAGGATGGTTCATAATAAATATATCTTTAGTTTCTGTGGTAGGTTTTGCCAAAAAAGAAACATCGAAGAAGACGCTGAAATTCCTATATTTTTGGAGATTTCTTGGTATAATAATCGTCCCCTATCTAGTTTACCTTGAGTTCTTTGTAATTCATTACGTCTGCCTCTACTGTACAACCATGCACATAATGATAATTATAGATTTCATCGTGATCTCATACTTTTTATTCTCAAAACATGCTAATCTGTATGTGGATTAATGCAGAGGTAGCGAAGCGGTCAAACGCGTAAGGCTAAGGACCTTATGACTTAGGTCTCCGTGGGTTCGAATCCCACCCTCTGCAGATTTATGAGCAAACATTTTAACTACGACCTATTCAATAAGATACTTGAAATATTGAATGGAAGGAAGCTCACCGGATATGAAGTATACAAATTCTTACAGAGTGAGGGAATAATCACATCGAAAAGACTTGTCTATTATTATCTGTCCATTGGCCTCAAAAAAGGATACCTTAAGGTAGAAACTGTGGACTCGGTTGGAAAATACAGCTGGGGAGAGGTCGCAACCAAAAAGTATTATTCTAGATTAGATCAGACCAATCCTCCTTCCAATTGAAACAATGGAAAGCATGGCACCAGGCCTTCTTTCCTCCAGAGAGTGAAGCATGTCGAGAAGCGGCTTGTCACTCTTCCGTATTTTATTCCTACCTTCCTTAAGCCTGTGAAGCTTAAGAAATGCCCTGATCTCTTCTTCAGATGTAGAATACAATGGATTAAATCTCGTGCCTTTTCTTATGCTTATTTCTGGCTTTTTCCCTAAAGCGAAGAATCTGAACACCGATAAAGCAAAATCGTCAAGCGATCTGTTTTCTATCAGAATTTTCCTGTTTGAATGCGAAAATTTATCCCTTCCAAAGATAAACACATTCATTTCGTATCCCAAGGAATCATCATCCCTCAAAATATAATCAAATCTTGTGCTGTTGAATTCATTCAGTAGACCGCGCTTTACCCTTCTCATTATCATCTTATCAAAATGCGAGGAACATAGGCTCTTCTTTAAATATCTATCATAAAAATAGGCCGGCCTACCACAGATGTAACATCGGTCTTCTTTTTCCATTCTTATCAAGATTTATATTATGCCGCTTTGTTAATAAATTAAGGATCCCAGGGATCCGAAGGTAAGAAAAATGGCCGCAAAAAACATCATAGTCACCAGTTACAAGGGCGGGGTTGGAAAAACAACTGTATCTGTCAATTTAGCGGCTGCCTTTTCCCGGCTCGGCAAAAAGGTTCTGATAGTTGATAGCGATATAAATACCCCTCACGTTGTTATTCACTTTGGATTCACTGGTTTCAATTATACCCTTGAGGATGTTTTAAACAACCTTGTGCCAGTTGAGGATGCGATTTATTCTAATGATAAATATAAGATTGATCTCCTTCCTTCCAGGCCCTTCAAAAAGCCAGGAGATGCGAACGCAAATTACAGGCTTCTCAACCTGTTCTACTATTTAAATAAGGTCTCAAACAACTATGATTTTATCGTTATCGACTCAAAACCCCACCTCTCCCTTGATTTCATAAGAATGATAGCGGACCCAACGATACTGATCGTGACTACCCCTGATATAACCTCTGTGATAGAAAGCAAAAAGATAGATATGGATTTAAAAATGATGGGGATAAAGAACACTTATCTTGTCCTAAATGAAGTAAACAGAAAAACCAAAGGCAAGATGAAGACTGACGAAGTAAATAAAATTACAAATTTGGATATAATTGGAGAGATACCTGAGGATACGCATGTCTTGGATGCTCTTAAAGCGGGGGTTCCGGTGACTTTTCTTGAACCAAAAAGGGCGATCTCAAATTCATTTATAAATATTGCAAATAAAATCATAGGTTTATGAAGTTTTACCTTGTAAGGTGCCCGCACTGCGGACATTATCAAAAAACATCCGCTAAATTCCGGGTGAAATGCGTTTTTTGTGGAAAGTCTTTCGATCCAAAGAAGCATATAGTAAAAGGTCAGCCAAAGACGGATGAGAAACCTTTATTTGAAGATGGATTAGAATATAAAAAATAGACGCCTTGGTAGCTCAGTGGTAGAGCGCCTGCTTCGTAAGCAGGAAGTCATGGGTTCAACCCCCATCCAAGGCTTACCCCCAGGTTAAATCCTTGAGGTGAACTCTCCTCGCCCTTACGGACGTGGCTTCAACAACCCCCCTTCACTTATTTGGAGCTTCTCGCTTCAATGGCAATGCCTGCTTTCACATGCCCCCCAGCTTACGCGGAGAGACTTCCCGCTCGCAAGTATTAAATCTTATTTCAATAATAGTGATTAATAGTTACTTACGAAAACCTAGTCTTTCGAACCACGTACTCATTTCATATATAAACAATCCTGTATTTCCCCACAGTACGAAAAGCCAAAGTGGAACTCCAAAAATATCTGATATAGTATAAGACCACACACCGGCAGATATCGCAAACATCTCCGCGACAGCACCTAACATACAGAAGAAAAAGATAGGAAATAATATCTGCGATTTATAATAAACAATGAATGAAATAGTTAACAAAATCAAGAATGCGGTAGTTAGTATTATCTCTCTATACAAGAACACAACTACTAATAGATTTAAAATAACAAAAGCGATCGCGAATAAGAGATCCCTTACCATTACCTTTTTCTTCGGGTAAGTTTTTTTCTGCATTATATAGGAATTCGTTCTCACTATAAAAACGTTTGATGCTATTTCGTTATCGCTGGAAAGCAAGGTATAAAAACATCAAATTTAGGCTACTAAGAGGAAGCGTTCGAAGGAATAAAATGCCCTTTTAATCTAAAAAGCGTTAAAAACGATGATTCCCTTGATATATTGATCTGAGGCTTTAGTGATATGAAAGGCGAGGTAATCTACAGTTACTTTTACGATATAGCTGATAAAATAGAGCTCAAAAAAGTGAAGGAGTATCTTAAGGGCGCTGAGCTCTTTCCATTCTATGAGTATGGAAAAGCGGTTCCGGAGGGCATCAGCCCTTTTGAGCTTCCTGTGATACTCAATATGGACAAGAAGGAAATCAGAATAGACGGTAAAAACGTAGGTTTACAGGTTCAGTTTGTCGTGTATTCGGTTGGTGTAATAGCCGTTAGAATAAGGCTGCCTGTGAATGATATAAATTCCATAGAAAGAATAACCTTTGATAAGCGATTCGAAAACAATTTCAAAAAAATATCTGAAAATGTGAAGTATGAAATAGAGAAAAAATTATCCAGATATTTGAGTATAAAAGAAAAGGAGGCCTTTGAAAATTACAGGATATATTACATAGAAGGGGATGCCTCCGAATTCCTTCCTAAGAATAAGAAATGGATCGCCGGTATACTCTTAGACGAGCAAAATTATTCAGAATTATCAGATGATTACATTGAAAATACAATCAAAAGAAGGCTAACATACTATAATAATGATGTCATAATCGTCGACTGGGATGCCGCCTTCATTATATCAAAGTCTGATAACTATGAGAATGAGCTGACAGTGATGGATACTTCAAATGTACAACTTCTCGAGTACAGAGTGTACCAAGAGGAGATAGATAAGATGATTGATAGCATAAATGAAAAGACATTGAACTTGCAGCACAGGTCCTGGAATATCATGGTAAACAGAAGAAATATGACCAAACTGAGTACAGATATAAGCAACTTCTACACGGAGTATAAGGACATGATAGATAGTGTAAACAAGATCATTATGAGTTTTGGTGACTGGTACCTCGCCAGACTTTATTCTCTACTATCAGATTCATTCAAGCTTAAAGAGATAGAAAGCCGCCTGGAGAACACTTTTGACATGC
>JAGDXV010000021.1 GCA_023261805.1 Candidatus Parvarchaeota archaeon
CTGATGTGATGATTCATAGCCATATACATCTACTACAACATTATTATTTAGCGTAATTTGTGTATATGCCCCTCCCCAATCTGATGAAGAAGTCAGAGTTATGCCATTATTAACCGAGCCGCTCCAATAAGTAGAGCTCCACCCACATTTAAGCGTTGTTCCAGCAAAGTTATCATAGAAGTTGAACACATTCGCCCCATCATCATACTCTCCATATATTGGAGAAAGCTGTGGAGCTTCACCGACATTTATACTATTAAACAAGTTTGTGGATTTCGGAGCGAAGCCCATATAAATTGTTATAGATGAATCTGCAGGTATAGAGCCTATCTTTATCCACCAAATTGCATTTGTCGACGAATAACTTTCAAGCCAGGACGGTATTATTGTTCCATTGGGATAGAAGAACTCAACATTCTGTCCGAAATAACCTCTTGTGGTATTGATATAGGGCCAGACGAAACTCGTGTATGAAATATTTACCATCTGCTGAAATGGATTTGAAGTTGATGAAGATTGTGTATTTGTTATTATAACTGAAATGGGAGAGATCACTTTCCCGCTTCCAACTTGAACGTTCACTACACCGTAGCTATAAAGAGGCGCTGAAACTCCAGACGAGATCATTAGATAGGAGATGTTAACATTCAAAGAAGCACTTGAAAACTTTGAACCGAAATATCCAGATACAAAACAATAGCCAGACTGCCCTGGATAAAGGGTTTTTTGTGTGCAGGAACTGCCGTAGAATGTGCGTCCATTTGAAGTCACAACCCTTATGTTTGTTATATTAACCGGCGAATTCCCGCTGTTCCTCAAAAAAAGACCAAGCAAACTTCCATTTGCAACCGCATCAGATGGTTTAACCCCCGAGAATCCAACTATTGTAGGTGTAGAAGTAAAATAAGAAGGAGTGAATACATTCAAAGAAAAAATTATCGATATAACAAGTGCGATAATCAAAACAATTATCCCATATGTAACCAAAAACTCTAGAGATGCCTGAGCCTTTTCCATCATCTTTTATTACTCTGCATCTAAACTTAAATCTTAAATGATTGAAGGGAAGAGACGAGACTGAGGAACTTGCCTGTGTTCTTTATTTTCCCGTTTATGTAGTCATCATGTATGTCTCCAACAAATACATCCTCTTTCATCAACGCTTCGCCAAATTCTTTAAAATTTATGACGCACTTCTCTCCCCTGATTCCGATCACTCTATCCTCGGAGAAAAGAAGTATAAATGAGCTTGGTTGAAACTTTTTAAATTCTCCTATCAGCCTAGAGAAAACTGAAATATCTATGCTTCTCAGATCAATAACTCCATTCAATTTCTTCAGAATGATCATGGCGAGCCCTTTTTCAATCCCTTCGCTCTCACTGGCCCTTTTCTTTAGGTTTTCTATTAATTCGTTCACTTTATCAACCCCAACATTATTTTTGTAAGCCGCTTCAACAACTATTCCGTTCGCATCGCTTAGAAATTTCATGCCTTCTTCTCCTGCTAAGAACTTTATGGATGTTATTCCACCGATGTATGAAACCGAAACTATAGAAAAGGCGACAACCTCTTTTGTGTTCCTCGCATGCTTGTTTTTGCACGCCGAAACATCGTAATCTCCTATCTTCACTATTCTCGCTGGTTCATTCAGATTCAATCTTTCTTCATTGAAACGAAGATTTGGAAATTTCTCCTTTCCTTCTTTAAGTGTATCGAAATGTATTGTCTCAACCGGCAAGCCCTGAAGTATAACATCGTTCGTCATCTTCAGCGCCTTTCTTATCGCATCCAGCGGTATTATTTCTCTTATTTCGACCAGGCCTGGAGAATGCGTTGTATCTGCCTTTCTGACATGAATGTCAAGTCCAAGGTTCTGCAACGATCTTGCAAATATGTGTTCGCCAGTGTGCAGAAATGCACTTATATCATCTGAATAATCCTCGTCCATGAGGAGATATGATCGACCGCTGATTTAAATTTGATTTAGATCAGAAAGCAGGATGTTTTCTATCCTTAAAAGAAGAGTATTTGAGAAGGCCAGTTCCAATTCCCTTGTTCTGCCGTATCTTCCATTGCTCCTTATTTTTGACATTATCAGCGAATTGTAATCCATGTCTGCTATAAGATCAGAAACCCTTCTGAAGGTCAACTTCTTCAGACCGAACCTGTCAGCATATTTGAAGTAATACTCATATACCTCTCCGCTGTAAACTTTCCCCATTTTTTTAGCCTTGCTTGCAGCTATCAGAGAATAAAGCACGCATTTCGCCTGTTTCGTCATCGATTTGACCATTTCTTCTGTTATATTCTGCTCAAGTATTTCATTCGCCTTATCGAGATGCTCCTCTTTTATCATTGAATCGCCCGATTGCTGGGCAATCTCGCCGGCTACACGAAGAAGATTAAGCGCCTTTCTGATGTCTCCATTTTCTTGTGCAGCCAAGGCCGCACATTTTTGAATTACGCCTTCTCCAAGTGCATTTTCAAAGAAAGCGTCTCTGGCTCTGATGGAAAGTATGTCCGCTATCTCTACGGCATTGTAAGGCCTGAAAACAATCTCAACAGGACTTAAGGAACTTTTAACTCTTTGGTCGAGAAGAGACTTAAGATTCGTGTTGTTTGATATTCCTATTATTGATAGCTTTGATTTCTTAAGCAGCTCGTTCATTCTCAACAAGCTGTAAAGTATCTCATCTCCGCTGTGTTGTATCAGCTTCTCGATTTCGTCTAATATTATTATCACTACTCTTTCCTTTGAATCTATCACAGATATCAGTTTTTTGTACAGGATGCTGACTGAAAGGCCGCTCACGGGTGCTTTGATTCCAAATATTGTGCATAAATTAGATATAAGGCGGTATTCTGTTATATTGTTCTCGAGTCTGCAGTTTATGTAAAGGGGCATCACATCAACCTCTTTCTCCATAGCTGTGGAAGCAAGATTGTGCGCAACGTATCTTGTCACAAGCGATTTTCCCGTGCCTGAAAAGCCATAGATCAAAACATTCGAAACACGCTCTAAAAGAAGACTAGGAGCAAGAACGCTTGAAAGCTTTTGTATCTCTTCATCTCTGTGAAGTATTACATCAGGAACAAAAGATGAGGATAAAATCTCTTTATCCTTAAATATTCGTTTCTTTAGAAGAAACTCGTTGAAAATTTCTTTAGGATCAACAGGCTTCTTTGCCTGTGTTTGCGGTAATAAGTCGTTTATTGGCTTTAAATCATTTTGATCCATACCTTGACCATTTCCTGTCGAAAACGACGGCTAAATGATAATACTATGAACGTTACTTGTATTTAAATGTTTTATTGCACTTTAGTTATATAACTAGAGTGCAAGGAGAGAGTAGAGATACCTATGTTTCTTATGGAAATATTTTGTATATAATATAATTAATTATTTTTGAGGATTTCTCTTCTTATTTCTATATTGAATTAAACAAAAATAATAAATAAAATTTCCATAGGAAATTTAAGTGTGTTCCATAAGAAAAATTCCTAAATTTAGTAGATTTCTGATTACCATTTTCATCCTACATTTCCAATGAAAAGTTTTCCAGTCGAAACAGTGGTAACTTTTTCTATTTTTAATATTTTGTTGTCATATAAACTTATCATTCTTTTTTACTGTGTAATAATTTTAAAGACCGAAAAGTATTTATATAAGTTAAAACCATAATACTACTCATGCATTCGAAGATTTTTGATGATGTAACGATGGTGATAATTTTAGTCACACTACTCCTCAGCGTGATAGGCGTATCGCATGCTCAACAACCATGTTCGAATCTTGTGATAAATGAGAGTACTCAGCTGACTGGGTTAGTGAATGATTCCGATTGCTTTCTTGTGATTCAAAAGGGTGCAATCCTTTCTGCCGAAAATAGTAGAATAATTACTCAAGGTATATTGATAAAAAATGGCACTTTAGATGTGACCGGTTCATTCTATTCTAATGCTAAAGTGATTAATATTACTAGATTCGGTGTTCTTGAGACAGATGGAGGAATTATAAATAACGACAATGTGACAATTAATTTATCAAATCTTGTTAATTTTAGTAATTATGGAGTAGTTTATTTGCACCAATTCATATTTAAATCAATTAACTTTGATAATTATGGAAAAATTTATCAATATGAAGCATCCACAAACAATTCATTGGGAAACGGGACTTCATATTTTCATTCATATTGCGGTTCGGGAGCTGGAGGAGAAGGTTACGCATCGTCCGGATCGATAAGCTTCTACGGTGGGAGCACAGTAGCAGCGGGTGGTGCCGGCCAGCTTTCTAGCGGGTCCTTTACGCAAGGTATGAAGTCTCCATTGAAGTCAACAACTTATGTGTTGAATTATTCTCTTCTTGCTGGGGCGGGTGGCGGCGCCTTTTTCTACAATCTTAATACAATCTCAACAACATTCCCGGGCGGTTTTGGAATGTCTGGTTTGGTTATAATAGCCGACAAGTTTTACAATAATGGAACTATTTATGATCAAGGCCAGGCGTTTGATCCTTATTCGGTGTCAGAGATCAGACATTATGGATATGAGTATGATGGTTTAGGTGGAGGTGGCGGCTCGGGATGTGTTGAGGTGATAGCTAACAAGACATATAATCCGGGGTCAATAAATGTTTCAGCGATAAAGTATGCCTATCCGGGCTCTTCTTTCATTACACAAGGCGGATCTGGACAAGTGTTTTTCTTTAATGTATCTACTAAAAAGTTATCAGAATTAGGGTTAAATCTTACTACAAATAGTGAGAATAACATCACTGAAAATTCACATGAAAACTTTACTATCAAAGAAGAGGGTTTACCTTATAATACAACTTGGTCGATCAATTATGGAGGCAAGTCATTCATTTTCGATAGCCCAACTATTATACTTAATTTTTCATCGAATAGTAGTATATTTAATGTTAATATTGTAGACCTCAACGGGAGCATCTACTATCCTTATCCAAGCGCAGGTGAGGCATCAAATAATAAAACCATTTTGATAGATTTCTTCCTTCCAAGTAAAACTATTTATAACAATAAAACAACAAATAACGTTTATAAAAATACTATTTTTAACAATAAAACTCTTATCTATAATGAGACTATCAATCTGACTTCACTTGAGAACGTTCTGAAGAGTAAACTTTCTAATATAAGCAGCAATATTTCAAGCAGTTTATTGAATAAGTTTTCTAATTTGATAAAAAACATCTCTGATGAAAATTTATTGATCAATCAAATAGATGAGAACGTCTCAAAAAGTTTTAATGAAAGTTTTCTCTTATTTAAGACTATTAAAAATATCTCTTCAGATAACGCATTTACACTCAATTCAACTGAGCAAACAGAGGCCAAGAATATGTCGAAGCTTGATTCACTCTTAAATGATCTTTCATCTAAGATTTTATACATGAATGAGAGTCTTGAGAAAATTCAGTCGATTATGAATGATAATGAAATTGACATGAATGATCTTCTTTATTCCATAAATTCAACAGATTACAAAAGCGAAGCCAGCATTAATAAAACATTGTACAATGAGATTGCCTCTTTAGATAGATCTGTCCTCCAAATAGCCAGTTCTCAGGCTCAAAATTCTTTGAATGTGTCTGCTCTAAACAATTATCTCAACGGGTTAAATTCAAATATTGATGCAAATTCCGCGCAGATTTCAGCTATCAATAAGTATGTTGGAGGATTAAGCTCCGATCTAAATTCAATTTACGAGACTATAGAAAATGGTAACAATATTACAATAAGTAACGAGAATACTTTGAACTCTCTAATGAATAATTTAAGTTATGAAATTAATATGACCCAAAAACTGGTCAATAAAACATCTGATCCGGTTTTGTACGGGAATTATAGCCTCGACATGAAAAACACCAAAGGCCTTCTTAATATCACACAGAATGGATCAACAGTCACATATTTCTTTGGGCCCGAAAACAACACCGCAGAAAACGTTACTTTGATAGAGGGGAAGCAACGCATTAGGATCGTTTTTCTACCACAGGATCTAATGAAGACTTTCACCACAGCCCCATCAAACAGCAGTTCAAACAAAGGCAACCTTTCCTCAGGGCAGACACAAGGAGGATCTATATTCTCCATATTGAGTGGGTTTTTCTACAAGTTATCATCTTCAATTTCCTCTTTGATTTGATTATGGAAGACAAAGATCTTGATAAATTATATGACTTGATATACAAGCTTAATGAAGAAGTCGCCGAATTGAAGAGGCGGAGTGAGGAAGTCAAACAAGATCCTGATGAAAGTCAAATGGATGTTGTAACGGATCAGGAGCACGTGCTTGTAGATCCTCATTCCCTCGGCGAATACAAGAATGTATCTTTACCGAATGGAAGCGTGCTGAAGATGCGCACTTATCCTATGTGTGTAAATGGTAGGCACGTAATAAATGATCTTAGTGATATTGTTTTCTGCTCGAGATGCGGTGGTGCAATATGCAGCAAACATGCACTCGATATAGACCCTCCTTTGTGTAAGAATTGTATCAGGGAAGAAGTGGGTATTCTGAGCGAAGCAGAGATTGCTGTGCTTGTAGCGGTTTCAAAAGGAGTGCCTTTTTGGAGAATGACAAAGACTTTGAAAGTTAGCAGAGGTCTTGTCAGCAAAAGTCTGGAAAAACTCAGATCGCTTGGTTTCATAAGGCTTGGCTTTCCAAACTTTCTGCGTTATGAGACGACGATGGATGGAGATAATTTCATCAGACTCGCTAGTTTCATATACGATATTTAATTTATGGATCTGGATAAGCTTTCGCAAATAGTTGAGGAAATGAATCTTTATAATGGAAAGGCAGACTTATCAAAGCTGAGGAGCTTAGTTGACAGGTACGCGAAAACATATGACAGGCAGATGGGAGAGTTCATACTTTCGCAGATTCAAAAAGAGCTTTTTGATTTAAAGAGAAAGGCGCTTATTTCTGTCAATCAAGGGACGACGGCAATAAGAAGTGAAGATGCCGACATGCGAATCGGTAAAATAGGCAATAGTGATTTTTTCCTATCCTCAAAAGATTTTAATAGGAATATTTTGATCACAGGCTCTGTTGGCCACGGTAAAACAACATTGGTTGCAGCCATGCTAAGGGAGCTGATCAAGAAGAACATCAACTTTCTGGTTTTTGATATAAAGAGAGATTATTGGAGTCTCGCGCTTAATAAGGACACTTTTTGTGTGGATGTCAGGAAAATAAAGATAAATCCGTTAGAGGCTCCTCCAAATGTAGACCTGAAAGAGTGGGCGGTTCATGTAGCCGATTTCTTTGCTCATTCTTTCTCTTTGCTTATAGGCAGCAGAGATTTTCTTCTCTTATCGCTCTTATCTCTCTATTCGCAATGGAAACATGAGTATTCTCCTTCATTGAGCGATTTGTCCAAGTTTATAGAACTTCAGGTTAAACCAAACGAGTACAGCACCGTTGTCCTTAATCGTTTGAGAGCTCTCACTTCGTCAAATAGTTTTCTTGACTGTAATCATGGCCTTTTACTTGATAAATTTGCGGACAAGAATCTCATCTTAGGTATAGATAAGTTAGGTCTTGCTGAACAGAAATTTGTCGCCTCTTATTTTCTTTCTTTTCTATATTTTCTCAACATGAACTCAAATCATAGAAACAAACTTCAGAAAGTTGTTGTGATAGATGATGCGCATTCTCTCCTTGATGTGAATCAAGAAATGAGTAAAGAGATGGGGATTCCCCTCCTTCACACCATAATAGCCAAAGCAAGAGAGTTTGGGATCGGTTTTGTTTTTGCAGATCAGCAAGTATCTTCGCTTCTTTCAACGGCAATAGAGAACACAAATACGAAGTTCATAGGGAGAACAAACCTTGTCAATGAGCTGGGTTCAATAATAGATTCTTCTGCCCTTCAGGAGGCGCAGGATAAAATTAGGTCGTTGGGCGTGGGAGAATTTTTAGTTGTTTCCCCTTCTGTTTCCTCTTTGGAGGTCATGAAGGCAGACAACGTTGTTTTGGATAAAGGCATAGACCAGAGCATTCTAGAGATGAAAAATCTGCAGCATAAAGAACTTTTCTCTTTCATAAGGTATTCTGATTCAGAGGAGAGGACAGCCATTTTCATTAAAGAGCTCTTGGATAACCCATTTGCGAATATTAGTCAGCACATTAAGAATTTATCGGGGAGTATAAACAGGGATGGTTTTCTACTTTTTAGGAATGAATTATTTCATGATGATTTGATATACGAGGTCAAGATAAAATTAGATGAGAACAGAGAGGCAAAATTTCTTTATGTGAATGAAGATAAAAAGGAAAGAGTAATGAAACTCCTCTATGGAGACCCGAAACCGATAGAAAACAACAGAGAATTTAGGCAGATGCCGAAGGTTCTCAGCAGAAGTGAATTTATGTCTTTATTACTGAGAAAACTCGCAAAGACTGTTTTAAGGAGAAACAATCTCAGATTTGATGAGGATGAAAATGGTTTGCTCATAAGAGATAAGAGGGTTTATATTGTCTTTATGCACGACCTTCTTTCACTGGCCAAGTTACTTGAGACGCCTTTCAGCAAGGTAATAGATGTTGTACCGGACAATGTGAATGACGCTGAAATAATTGTTGACTTATTGAAGATTATGAAAGGAGGAGATATCTCCGCATTTCATGTTGCCCACATCGACACCCTCGATAAAATCATCTTAAACTATCTTTAATATTATTCCAACGATCACTCCTATGAGCGCACCGGCTAAAACATCAGTCAGGTAGTGCGATTTTATATAGATCCTACTGTAGGCTATAAGGATGCCAACCGCCAATAATGGAAAGAAAAGCCCCGTTCCAAATAAAAACGTTGGAAAGAATATAGCTATCGCTGAATGTGAGGAGGGGAAACTTCGTCTGTTAAGTCGAAATGTCTTTCTATAGAAGCTTCTCTTGGTGGCCGCCTCAGGCCTTTTTTCCTTGAAAAGTGCCTTGGCGGATTCAGAAAGTCCCCCCGCTACCGCCCCTCCAAGGATCAGGAACAAGGCGATCCTCAAAGAGTCCATCACTGTAGCGGCAGCAAAAATTTCCAGCAGAAAGACTTCAACAGGATACTTTTCTATCAGAAAAGAGAACTTTGAAAATGCAGCTTCAAACCCTTTCTTGTTCATAGTTTCAGACTTCAAGCGTCTGCACGACTTTTGTTAGATCGACGGTCGGTTTTCCGTCCTTATTGCAGATCTCTTGCTGGATAGGCGACTCTAATCCCCTGTCCATCAACCTTTTCTCAAAATTATCCGGGTTTTCCCACTGGAAAAATAAACCTGTATGCATTTTGTCGGATTTCTCTTCCAATAAGATTTTAATCGCTTGAAGTTTCTTTTCCATAACTTCTTTTTCATCCAATGGATTGTGAACCACTGGATCGTAGTTGCTGTCAAGAGGAATGAGATGTTGCGAAAACCAAGATGAGGAAGTATATTCTTCATTGTAAGATGGGCAACCTTGCATTATATCTATCAACGCTATACCTTTGTGTCTTATCGCCTTGACCATCAAATCAGTTTGTTCCTTAACATTGTAGCTTTGCGTCCTTGCGACGAAAGTATATCCTGCAGCTATTGCGAGGATGAGAGGATCTATCGGACTATTTATATTTGGGAGTGCGATGCCCTTGACTTTCGTTCCTTCTGGCAGCGTCGGGCTAGCTTGCCCTTTTGTCAGAGCATAAACCCCATTATCGTGGACAAAGAGTTTTATGTCGACGTTTCTTCTTGCAGCGCTTATGAAATGTCCAACCCCGATCCCGTATGTATCACCATCACCGCTGTCTATAAGAACAGTTAGCTCAGGATTCGCTATTTTTACTCCTTCAGCAAAAGGTATTGGCCTTCCATGGAGAGTGTGTATGCCATTTACATTGACGAAGTGAGGAAGCTTTGATGAGCAACCTATTCCGGACACGATGACCGTCTTATGTGGGTCAACGCCAGAATTTATTATCGCATTTTTAACAGCCAGAAGTATGCCTGCATCCCCACAACCAGGGCACCAGTCATTGAGCTCGTGCGAATCAAGATCTTTTAGACTAATAGCCATTTAAAATCACCTTCTTTTCTCCATTCTTTATCCTATCGATGGCCTCTCTTAGTTCATCGCATCTGATGGGTCTTCCATTATACTTCAAAATTTCATTTTCGATCATGAATCCAGTTTGTGAAGATATGTGCTGCTTTAATTGCGCACCGATATTTTGTTCAACTATCACCGTTTTCTTTGCGTTTTTGAGGAGTTCTACAGTCTCCTTAGGATACGGCTGAATGAGTTTTATTTGCAATGCTGCTTCATCCTCCTTAATTGCATCGATCACAGGACCTATCGAACTCCCCCAGGTTACTATCAGCAAATCTGCTTTTCCTGGATCGTTGTAAATCTCATACTTCTCATCCCGCTTCAGCTCAGAAAGTATCAATTCCTTCTTCTTGTTTCTCTTTTCCATCATCTTATTTCTATTGTTTGGTTCTTCAAGAACATGGCCATATTCGTCATGCTCATCGCCAGCAACATACATTACTGCGTTTGGGTCGCCGAGCTTTATACGTGGAGATATGCCGTTGTTTGTGAGTAAATAACGTTTGTATTCGCCCTTAGAAGGGTCATGCTCAACGAGCAAGCCTCTGTCAACTCGGTATGTATCTATAATTTCGTTAAGTGCATCTTTCTTCAGGCTTTTTGATGTTTGAGCGATGAATTTATCGCCAAGCACAATGACTGGCAGTTGATATCGTTCTGCATAATTGAAGGCATCGGCCGTTGTTTTTATCATCTGCTCTATCGTTCCTGGAGAAAGAACTATTCTGTCGAAGTCTCCATGACCTTGATGTATCGCAAATAGAAGATCTCCCTGCTCTGTTCTTGTTGGCAGCCCGGTTGCCGGCGCGCCTCTTTGATGGTCAACTATGACAAGCGGAGTTTCTGTCATCCCCGCGTACGACACAGTTTCAGTCATCAGCGCAAAGCCAGGACCCGACGTCGATGTTGCAGCCCTTACTCCAGCAAGGGATGCGCCCGCCACTATACCTATAACCGCAAGTTCACTTTCAGGTTGGATCACGCGTATACCCAATTCTGGGTGAGCCTCTAAGAAAGTGCTTTCGTCGCTTGCAGGCGTAATAGGGTAATAAACCTGTATTTTGCAGCCAGCTATGGATTTGCCTATCGCTGCTGCTGTTGTGCCCTCTATGTAAAGTGATTCGTTTTGCAATTTATCCAATTTCATTATCTGTTTTTCATTTTTCATTGATTCATATGTCAGATCGGCTACAGCAAGGTTGAGATCGATGACTTTTTGTGGTTTGTTCCTAAAGGTTGAGCTTATGGATTCTATAAGTTCTTCCTTTTCTATGGATAAAAGGTAAGCTGATGATACAACCGCTACAACATTCTTTGTTATCTCAGCCTCTGGCAAACTTACATTCATCTTCTGTGCCGCAGATTTTATTATCGAATCAAAATCTATTGTTATTATATTGATGTCATTCCTGTTGATCTTTGATTTATCAATTTTCTTGTCTATTATCAACGTTCCATTTGACTTTATATCTCTTATATGACCTTCATGTATCGTTTCTCCATGCTGGTTTTTCTCACCAAAGACAGATTCATTGTCAAAGAAGACCGCAAAATCAGCATAGGACTCAAAGGACCGTATTTCTTTTTCAGATACTCTGACAATGAAGAAACTGTGCATCCCTTTTATATTTGAAAAATATTCTCTGTATCCAAAGGTTTTGTAGCCGTGCTTTATCATGATTTTCGAGAACATCTCCAGCGCAGCATCTATTCCACTCCCTTGCTTTCCTCCAGTCATCCATGTGAAATCTACCATGTTATTTTCTCCAAAAAGTAAAGCGATTGTGAGTATAATGAAGTCTTTCAATAAATACTTTAACGTTTTAATAGCGGCAGCCTTTAGATAAAGCATAGAGGGGGCAGATGAAGCTTTTAACCGGTTGGTTGGGGGTTCAAATCCCCTCGGACGCATGCGTCCGTAGCTCAACCAGGCAGAGCATCCGTTGCTCCCTCGATAAATGTTTATAATGCACTGATTATTAGATATTATTGATGGAAGGGGAAACAGTGTTGAGTCAGTACACCCTTGAATCGGATGGGATAGTCGCCGATGTGATAATAAGAAGGGTGCCAGGCATGTCTGTCCCTCAGTATTTTGTTAATCTGCCTAATATAGATGAAGGAACATACGCGTTATTGAAGTCATTGAGGATCGAGTTAATAAGAGAAATACCGGAGAAAATACAGCAGCTATCAACCGGCGGGACAGATCAGCAGAAACAAGAGTTTTTGGATCTGGTGATAACCAAGCTTCAGTCGCTTCTTCCCAATTTAACAGAGGAAACATACAGGAGTCTTGCTGGCACTCTCTTCCATGAGATGTTCGGTCTTGGAGAGATAGAAGTTATAGATTCGGATGACAATCTTGAGGATATAGTCGTCAATAACTCAAAAACGAATGTGCTTGTTTACCACAGGAAGTTCGGCTGGCTTGAAACTAACCTTAGAATAGATGAAGAAGAAAAAATAGAGAACTATGCGGAACAGATAGCGCGTCGTGTTGGAAGGCAGATCACTATACTCAATCCTCTTTTGGATGCTCAGCTTCTAAATGGAGACAGGGTAAATGCTACTTTATTTCCGATATCAACCAAGGGGAATACGATAGATATCAGAAAATTCCGTGCAGAGCCATGGACACTCGTTGATTTCCTTCAGAATAAAACCATCTCCGCCGAGGCAGCAGCATTCTTGTGGCAGGCGATAGAATATGAACTGTCGTTTATAGTCACAGGTGGTACCGCTTCAGGAAAAACAAGTTTACTGAATGTTCTAATCGGTTTCATCCCGCCAAATCAGAGGATAATAACCATAGAAGATACGGAAGAGCTCGTTCTTCCGAAGTTCCTTCATTGGGTTCCTCTACTTACGAGACAACCAAATGCCGAAGGAAAAGGAGAGGTAACGATGCTTGATCTTCTTGTTAACTCATTAAGGATGAGGCCAGATAGGCTGGTTGTTGGTGAAATCAGAAGAAGAGAGGAGGCGGAGACACTTTTCGAGGCCTTAATGACAGGTCACTCAGTTTATGCGACGATGCACGCAGAGACGGCTCAGCAGATAGTGAATAGACTTCTTTCAGATCCGATAAATCTTCCGGAGATAGAAGTAGCGTCCTTGGATCTCATAGTCACCGCCTTCAGGCAGAGGAGGTTGGGAATAAGGAGAGTATTAGAGGTGGCAGAGGTAGAGGAAGCGATGAGCGCAGGGAAGGTCGAATTACGCGTTAACAATCTATTTCAATGGAAAGCGAGGACGGATACTATAGAGAAGAGTTTGTCACCGTCCGTGAAGGTTCAATCGAAGATAGAATTGTACTCAGGTTTAACCGCATCTGAGATACAGGACGACTTGAATCAGAAACTCAAGGTCCTGAACTGGATGGTTAGGCATAAGCTTCCTAATTTAGAATCCATAGGTCTTGTATTGA
Source organism: Candidatus Parvarchaeota archaeon (assembly GCA_023261805.1). Taxonomy (GTDB): domain Archaea; phylum Nanobdellota; class Nanobdellia; order Parvarchaeales; family Parvarchaeaceae; genus Acidifodinimicrobium. The sequence goes on from JAGDXV010000021.1 coordinate 13,542, forward strand.
ATGATTATTACATTTTCAAGGATAGACTTTTGGATGCCGTAGAAAAGGACCTTGACTTTCAAGCGGTGCAAAGACTATGAAATACCGAAGAAAACAGCGTAGGCTTCCGACGCTCTTTTTTAGCGAGGAAAAGATCCTTTCCATGTCGAGGAGTTTTAGAGCGATAGGATATAGGCTTCACAAATCTTTACCATTGATCGGTGTCTCTCTAAGAGAAGCAGGGCTAGAAGATATAGATCCGATCATATTCTTATCATCAGCTTTTGTTGTCACTTTAACGTTGTTTTTGGTGATCGGTGCGATCTTTTCCTTTTTCCTCTTTGAAGTTTATATAAGAGGCTTATTGAACAATGTCGTTTTGTACACGTCACTCTTCTTTATTTTTATTGTGCCGATTATATATTTTCTTTATTACATCAATTATCCAAGACTTATAGCGGGAAGGAGACAAGCTCAGATAGAGGAGAAATTAGTTTTTGCAATGAGAGATATAATGATAAAGGTAAGGTCTGGCGTCTCTCTTTTCAATGCGATACTCGATGTTTCAGCTGGCGACTATGGTCTGGTTTCTGAAGAGTTCAAGATAGTTGTTGAGGAGATAGAATCAGGGATATCGCAAGAAACAGCCCTCGAAAATCTTTCCAGGAGAACCTCTTCGCAGGTCTTCAGAAGATCGATAGATATATTGACGAATGCGATGAGGTCAGGGAGTGATGTTGCAGGTACGCTCGGTTTAATAAATGACATGCTTGTTAAGAAACAGCAGTCAGATATGATCTCATACGCAGCTGAATTGACGCCCTTCTCAATGGCTTTTATGCTCGTCGCGATAGTCTTTCCAAGCCTAGGCATGTCAGTATTTATAATTCTTGGTTCGATGCTTCACATCAATGTGATAATCTTCATTTACATATTGCCTGTATTTCTGGTTGTTTTTCAGGTTTTCTTCGTCGGTTTGGTTAAGTCAAGGAGGCCGGCGATAGGTGTTTGAACATGGAAACGAGAAATCGTGGGATTTTGATGGTGCTTTCAGCTTTCGTTCCAAAGACATTTCGTTTGTCGATGGAGAAAAACATAGTTTATGCGCAGATGTCAATAAAAAACGTTTATGCCTTTCTAGGCGCCTTCGTTCTACTGTCTTTGATTTTGTCGATAATCGTCTCTTTTATTGTTTTTCAGTATGCTTTTTCATACATTGATTACTACGCATGGATACTTTTCATTGGATTGGTACCTTCGCTTTTCTTTGGCGTACTTTTCACGGTCAGAGCTATACTTGCTTTGATAGCTGGGAGAGCGGCTGAGCAGGTTGACAAGGCACTGCCGGACATGCTTCTTTTGATGGCTGCCAACCTTAGGGCCGGAATGGTACCGGAGAATTCATTCATCGAGTCTATGAGACCACAATTTGGGAAGCTCAATAATCTACTGAAAGAAGCGGCAATAGATGTGCAGAGCGGAAACAATTTTAGATCAGCGCTTTTGAACATGTCAGAAAAGACAAGTTCAAGATTCTTCAAAGAAACTATAAAGATAATTTCCGATGCAATAAGGTCTGGAGGAGAATTGCATCTGACATTGGAGAATCTAGCTGATAATCTCTTGCAGAGCGAGGCTCTAAGGAGGTCGATGAAAGCCCAGGTAAGAAGTTACTCTCTTTTCATTTTTATCGCTTCTGTATTTGCGGCCCCGCTTCTTTATGGCGTTGCCTCTCTTTTGATAGGCATTCTTGATAAGGTAGCATCGACAATAGGAACGAGGACTGTCACAACCCCTTCAGTCGGATTGGGAGCTTTTTCATCTTTTACCCTCGTCCCGGTCCCGGTGAATCTTGTCCTTCTTGTGGCGATAATAGATGTCGTGATCACAACATCAGCGAGTGCGCTTGTTGGTGGTGTTCTTAATACAGGTAATGCGAAGGATGGCATAACTACCTTGCCTATTTATCTCCTTTTAGGTTTAGGGATATTCTTTGCTGTCAGGATATTCCTCTCTGGGTTATTTTCATCGATAATGGTTGGAGCTATATAGGGGCCCATGGTCTAGCGGTTATGACGTTGCCTTCACATGGCAAAGGTCGGGAGTTCAAATCTCCCTGGGCCCACTGAAATCCTATTTTGTGAAAGCCAATTGTTCATTTTTAAAAGGGTTGTGTTTGTCTTTTTAATCTGGAGATAGTCTAAGAGGTTTCTTTAAAATAGCCCCGACCGGATTTGAACCGATGTCCTCAGGTCCAGAGCCTGATATCCTTGACCGCTAGACTACGGGGCTTCATTTGATTACTTAAATTTATACAAATTAATCTTTTAATGACGGCCCTGCTTAGATTTTATAGATCTGTGCATGCTTTGTTTCGCCGATCAAAATGATGTTTTCTCTTTTAATGAAATTATTTTCAATTGCAAAGTCAACCGAATTGTTCCCAATTATATTTACGTTTTCTCCTTCCCTGAGGAAGTTTGTCAGGTCTTTGATTTCAACAAGCTCCCCTTTGTAGAAATCCTCCGAGACATTGAATATTATCTCTCTTTTTTTATCTTCGATTGATTTTCCTATGATCTCTTCATCGCTTATCGCTATAACCTTTCCTCCACCATGTACCTTTACGTAAGCTTTTGGCATATCACTTTATTCTTCCTACAGGATATTCGGCGCCGCATGCCATGCATTTAATGAAATAATTTTTTTCCTCCTTCACAAGCTGTGTATCGGGTGATTTACACTGCTTGCATATGACGTATTCATTAATGTAACCGTTGATTTTTTCATTTATTAGGTTTCTACCAAATCTTCCGGCGAGTATCAGTTTTCCCCCTTCCATCTGACCGGAAGAGGTAAGTTCATGCATAAGGTATTTAGCTAAATGATCTATCGGTCTATTGATATAATTTGCTAACTTGTCAAGAGTGATAGTAGTTCTTTGTCCAGACTGCTCTATGTCAACGGCAGGCGGGGTGAATCTTATTCCATTTGTAGTCTTTTTACTGCTCATTATCTTTCTAAGCAATTCGTCATATTCCATGCATTAACTCCTGAAGATTCTTAATACATTCGAGCTTATTATACATGTACCTCTCAAGATTTATCTTTTTGATGTTATTTAATGATAGAACGACTCCGTTGTCAGTGTTTTCCACCGTCCCTAAAACTTCGACCATATCGCCTTTGCCTATATTTTCAAAATATTTAAAAAGGGGTCGCTGAAAATGTACGAGCACGGAAGAAAAGGTATCATCCAATATTAGATACCCACTTCCCTTATCTTCATCTAAGTCTAAATTTATGACCGTTCCCACTAGGTGAAGCCTGTATATCTTTATCCCGTTTAGCAGAAGATAACTTCCATCACTGTCGGAGCCAGGCGATGCGGATTTTATCACCGATAATGGCAAAAGAAAGAAAGTGAAGTTCATACAAGCATCTTTATGAAGCCCATTCTTGGCTCAAATATCTCACCTTCTCTTTTAAGGATGCTGATTGCATCATCTACCTGCTCCTTGCTTATTCCACTTTTCTCTGCATCGCTGTAGATCGTTGATATTGGAACGGATGATCCGCTTGGCAGCGAATTTATCTCATTTGATATTATTGATTTCACAGACAAAACAATGCTTCTTTGTGATGTTGATATTCCCACAGCTATTCTATCTATATCTAAATTTCCAGTACTCTTGTCCACACCCACCTCACCAAGATATGCCATTATTAAGTCTATGGCTCGTTTTGCATCCTCTGGCATGACGTAGTTTGATAGTCTGACCTTTGCGCTTGCCTCGGCCAATCTTATTATCGCCTCCAGCTGTCTTGCTGAAATCGGTATGGGCCTCAATTTTTCGTCTTCGTTAGAAACCGAGGACCTTAATTTGAGGTAAAATTCATTTATGGTTTTCATTGCATCGTCTGATAGGATTGGCTTGGATTTTTGTCTGGCGTATGCGATGTATTTTCTAAACAAATCCACATCTATCGCTGGCTTATTTTTATCAATGTCTTTGTTTGCTTCAAGTATCTTTTCAGCCACCATCTTATCAACTTCGGGGTTGGGTTTGTCCTGCATTATGAATATCAGGTCAAAACGGTTTATCAGCGTCGGAGGAAGATCTATCTGCGCCGCCACGACATCGTAAGGATTAAATCTCCCGAGTTTTGGATTGGCTGCAGCCAGGACGCTTGTCTGTGATACAAGTGTCGCATGGATGTTCGCTTTAGATACGGCGATTATCTGTTGCTCCAAAGCCGAGTGGAGGGCAGAGCGGTCATCTTTGTTCATTTTGTCAAGTTCATCTATGCACAGCAGACCGCCATTTGTAAGTGGCATTGCACCTGCTTCCAAAACAAAGGTTCTGCTGTTCTCATCTTTTGTGACCGTCGCCGTCAGTCCGGCGGCGCTCGAGCCCATTCCCGTAACGTATCTTGCTTTTGGAGCTATTGTGCTCACATACCTCAGAATCGCGCTTTTTGCGGTACCCGGATCGCCAACGAGAAGTATATGAATGTCTCCCCTGAAGACACTCGCCTCATCCTGCATGGCTTTTCTAACCCCCCCGAAAAGCTGGAGAACTATGGCTTCTTTGATGTTATCATAACCAAATACGTTTGGAGCTATAGAATCCTTGAGCTTTTGGTAGATCAGCTTGTCCTGTGCAAGGGCTTTTATCTCATCCTCTTCTTTCTTTGATATTGACATCTCCTCAAAACTTTGTTCGACAGATTCTACATACAGCGCCTCTACCTGCAGTTCAGATGTGCTTGATCTTTTTCCACTAGGCAGGAATATTGGGACTTCTATCACTACACCAGAGACCGTGACCTTGTTTCCAGGGATAATGTTCCTTTCGAACTTCGGATCCACAAGGTCATCTTTAAGTATTACGTCGATCTGCTTCGGTTGCTGTCCCCCTTCTAAATCTTCAGGAGCCTCCTCAAGCAGGATTCTTTGTGTATCCACCAATTCCTTGTCGATTATCTTGAACCTGCCCTTCCTTCCGCAATTACTGCAGACCAAAGGCATCTTTATTGTCCTTTCAGTTTGCTCGACTTTTGTAATATGACCGCAGCTTTGGCATTCGAAGCTAACACTTTTGGCGACAGGCCTCACGGTTGTGGCCAATTTGATCAATCCCGTTACTTGTATGAGTCTTCCTAGGTGTTTGCTTCTTATCTCGTTGATCATCAGAGTCGCATTGTCTGGGAGATCATGAATTCTTATATTCATCTTCACATCCTTGAAGTTCGGATCGACCTCCACTATCACCGCTTTGAGAAGATCTATTGAATCTATGGGTTTTTTCAAAAACGCATCACCAAGAGCGGGTGAAAATTCGTCTATCTCTTGAAAATCTATCACAAGCGAGGACTTGTTAGCGGCTATGGTCTCCTTAATGTTGTGTATAAGTTTCGTGGATACAAACCGCTTCATCAATTCCTCTAGTTCCTCCATAGCCTCCTCAACTCAATCCCTGTCTCTCTGTATTTAAACATTTTTATCCAAAAACTTTTTGTAACTTTTATAGAGGTACTCTCCTGCTGAGTTTAAGTCATTGAAGAAGAGGGTGGAATTTTTCAGTCTTTTATTGTACACACCGATGAAATTTATGCCCGCCCTTTTGGAGGCTATAGAATCATATTCACTGTCGCCTATATACACCGTCCTTTTAGGCAGCATCTTCAGTCTTTTCATCGCAAGTTTAAGTGTATAGGGATTTGGTTTCTCCTGCCACGGTTTCTTTGCGTTTATTATTTTTATTCCAACTTTATTTAGATCAATTTTTTTCTTTATCACCCTTAGTTCAGCATCATTTATTGAACTTACTATGCACACTTTGACGCCTTTTCTCTGTAGAAATCTTATGATCCGCAGCGCACCTGGAAATAGGTGTATTCCCTTTGCCCGATTTTTTCTAAAAAGCCTATCTTTTTCTTTTAGGATCTTCCCTCTAGTCTTCTCGTTTATTTTAATTCCATACGTTTTCTCGGCGTCGTTGCAGAACATAATGAAAGGAGATCTAACATTTTCTTTGACATATTTATAGGGTATTTTCTTTCCTTCAGGTAGTTTTTGAAGGGCAAGCCACACATATTTAGCGTGAACCTCTGTGCTATCAAGTATCGTACCATCAAGATCGAATATCACTCCCATAAATCAAAATATGATGCTTCTGGATAATTTATCCTTAAAATAATCTAAGCCTGAGCATCAGAAACACTGAAAATATGAAGATCATCAACATAGCAAGGGACGCAACATAATTTATCAGGAACAGGATGACAGTTATGATCGCTATCAACATAAGGATGTAATACGCTTCTCTGTTGTGGTAAAAGAGCAGGACTCCGTCATTGTAACGATATGGAACAAAATCTATCAGCAAGAATATGATCAGGAAGGAGGCGGCCTCGGCGTATGGTATTATGTTGTATGAATCAAAAAGCAGTACAAACGCTGCTGAAATCATCAACAAAACTATCGCATAAAGCAAGAAAATGTGACTTCTCTCCTTTGCCGTAACAGGCCCTTCCTTGAGAGCCAGTATCTTTCTGTTAGTTCTACTATATCTTGCCGATCTTATCAATGGAAAAACTATTGGAAGTCCAAGCAAAGAAATTCCGAAGGTTATTACAAAAGAATAAAGCCACTCAGGCCTGTTGCGAAGATCCACGAAGGCATGATACCGTTTCGCTATGAGCTTCTCGCTCAGAGAAATTACAAGGGTCACAACGATTATTGAAAAGAGGGAGTAATAGACATCCTGTCTGTGAAAGTGGTAAATGCTCATTAAGGACAATATAATCTGATTTGTCGCAAAGACAAGCAATACAAAGAAGAAGATAGATAGTGCCGCCTTCTCATTGTACTTGTATTTTATCAGAAAGCGTTTGATTCCTTTCAGTGTCATTTTTTCCTCCTAAGATCTATGAAGTATATCGCTAATATTAGAGCGATGACTACGATAGTTAAAACGATATACATAAGGACGCTGCTGGATGTTTGTCCCATCGTCTGGATCGGGCTCACAGGTTTATAAAATAGCGTCTGGTTGATGTAGGCTCCACTGGAAGAAGGGTAAAAGATTTCCACGCGCGATATCGTGCTTGATTTTGGAAGAGGTATCACGATGCTAGTTTCACCAGGAAAGATTGTTCTCGTTACGTTGTACAGAAATGGGTTCCCGTCGATGTAAAGAAGGAATCTGAAGGTCACGTTTATAGGAACATTGTTACCGTTCGAGAAACTTATTGAATAGTACGTATAGTTTTGTGTGGAATTCATAGTTCCATTTCCCTTGAACTTCATACTAATCTCCGGATGTATAACTTTAATCGTCAGTGTTTTGTTTATCTCCGTTCCATTGAATTTAGCTTGAAATGGGAAATCAAGCGTTGCATTGGGAAGGGTTATGGTTATATTCATCGGTAGAAGATAAGTTTGGTTTGGCTCCACTTGAAATACTTGTTTAAAGTTCTGCATGGATATGTATACTCCATTCAAAACAGGCATCATCCACGTCACGTTGAGAGGAGTATTGCCGGTATCATCTACTTTTATCTCTTCCTGTGCGGTTTTATTGAAAGCAAAGACACTACTTTCAGTTCCATCGAAACTGAACATGGAGTACGGCTTAATGTACACACTTGTGTTTGAGCATAACGGAGTTTTGAGTATTGAGGTATCTAAGCACACTTTGTAATTTCCATACATCATATTTGTTACGTTGTAGGCTACGCTGATCTGTTTTGCATAGTTTCCTGGAACTACCCCTTCATCTATCGTTTTGTTGTTAATGGATAATGAATAGGTCGATGAATTATATGAGAAAACACTGAAATTGATAAGAAGATTCTGGTTTATCCCGACTGAGGAGTTGATCACATTTAGCGTGGCGCTTTCTGTCACGGAAGCCTTAGTTATAGCGACACTCAGTATCACCGCAACAAGGACAGCTATCGCAATATCTTTCATAGTATTATGAGATCCTTTCAATAATTTAAACCATTAGCAAAGAATAAATTCCATCGCTGATTTAGGATAGAATGCAGATCAATCAGTTTTGGCTTTTGTTAGCCTTTGTCATCGGGGCCATAGCACTTTTCGGCATAGCTCTCGTTATAGAGAAAATCATAAGTCCAGGCGTTAAACCTCAGGGGTTTGGAAGTGAAAGGATTGAAAGCTCCGAAAGAAGCATCGCCCCATACAGGGTCGTTGGTTTTCAGTACTTTCTTTATGCACTGGTGTTCGTAATCTTTGAGGCGGTTTTCGTCGTTTCTTTGTTCTTTGTGCAGAATCTTAGGTCCTTCGATTATGTTTCATCGATAATCTTTTCATTTGGTCTCCTATATGCAATACTGTTCATAAGATATCTTTTGCAGAAGAAGGGGGAAACTATATGAAAGTGGATGATGCAGTACCAAACGAGTTTTCATATCCGGGCTTGGGTGAGATTTTCATCACAAACACAAGGAAATTTATCAACAAAGTTTTAAGCTGGGGAAGGGCCAACTCCCTTTGGCCCCTCACTTTCGGTACTTCTTGCTGTGCCATAGAGATGATGGTTTACGGCGCAACGAAGGTGGACGCTGACAGGCTAGGGAACCTGTTCATAGGAGACTCTCCTAGGCAAGCGGACATGATTTTCGTCAGTGGGACAATAACAAAGAAGATGGCTAGACGGCTGTTGACAGTTTATCAGCAGATGCCAGCTCCAAAATACGTTGTGGCAGTCGGGGCCTGCAACATCAGCGGAGGACTTTTCTGGGACAGTTACAATGTCATAGATGGAATAGACAGAATAATGCCTGTTGACGTTTATATACCAGGCTGTCCCCCAAGACCAGAACAGTTTCTGGATGCGGTTAAAGTGCTTCAGAAGCTGATAAATGAAAACAAAACGAGAGGAGGGGTTTATGGACCTAGAGAGATTTAGAGAAAGGTTTGGTGACAAAGTAAAGATAGATAAAAATATTCTCACATTAGCCGATAAGAAGGATCTAATAAGGGTTGTAAAGTTTGTCAGCAAGTATTTTGATGTTCTGTACATGCTGATAGTTGTGCACAGGCCACCGAAGTTTGAACTAAATTACATTTTCTCAAGGTATCAGGATCAGGAGATCATACAAATAAAGGTCGAGATAAGTGATAAGGAAAACATAGCGTCAATATCGAATGTCTTTAAGTCTGCTGAATGGGAGGAGAGGGAGGCTTATGATATGTTTGGTATAGTTTTTAGAGATCATCCAGACCTCCGTAGGATACTCCTTCCAGAAGACTGGCCTGGACACCCTATGAGAAAGGATTTTGTTGTGACAGAGGAGATAAAGCACTGGACAGGCTTAGATCTGAAGTTTTGATATGGGGGAGATAGAATTAAACATAGGACCGGTTCATCCCGCGACTCACGGGGTCCTTAGACTGAAAGCAAGGGTGGAGAAGGACACAGTTTTAGGTGGGGATGTGGAGATAGGTTATCTTCACAGGGCGATGGAGAAGATAGCCGAGCAACGGCTTTTCAATAGTTTTTTCCCGAATGTCGATAAACTCGAATATGTCAGCGCACTGAATTGGGAGATACTTTACGCAAGCGTTTTGGAAAAGGCCTTAGGAATAGACATACCGCCGAGGGCGAAGTACATACGTGTAATACTTGCGGAGATTCAGCGTATAATGAGTCACCTTATCTTCATCGGTGCTTTCGGTCAAGATCTTGGGAATATTACGGTGTTCACATGGGCTTTGAGGGAAAGAGAGTTGTTGATGGATATCGTTGAGAAGATAAGTGGGGGGAGGCTGGCTCCTATGTACCTCCGTGTCGGTGGAACGGAGTACGATCTCCCCGAAGGCTTCGATTCTATGATTCTTCCTGTTTTGGATAGATTAGAGGAGAAGGTGAATAAAGACTATAAAGCAGTCACATATGAGAACAGTCTTTTCAAGATGCGTACAAAGGGGGTAGGGGTCCTTACAAGAGACACCGTGAAGAAGTATGGGATAACTGGTCCTAATATGAGGGCAAGCGGAATAGAGCGGGATCTCAGAAGGAGTGAACCTTACTTTGTTTATGATTCGCTTGATTTTGATATACCTGTTGAGGATGCAGGGGATTCATATGCTAGGTTTATGGTGAGGATAAGGGAGATACAGGAGTCAATAAAGATCTTGAGGCAGGCTGTTAGAGCGCTTCCAAAGGGGAATTACATAAACAAGCAACCTTGGATGTTCAAGATCCCTCCAACAGAAGCCTTTGTTAGGCAGGAGTGCCCAAGGGGGGAGGGAGCCATGTTCCTTGTTACAGATGGTGGAATGAAGGCATACAGGTTGAAGATAAGGAGTCCCTCGTTTTATACAGTTCAGGCGATGCCAGAGATTATAAAAGGTGCAAGAGTTGCAGATTTGTTCACGATAATAGCAAGCCTTGATCCGGTGATGGGTGAGGTGGACAGATGATCATAAATTTTTTCTATACGATCGTAAGGGAATTTTTCTCAGTCAGAGTTTCGATACTTCTTTCGGTCATCATTTTGTTTATCATCGCTTTGATCTTGACAGTTGCGGCGCCTCTGATCCTTGGATGGGTAGATAGAAAATTTGCCGCGAGGATGCAGTCCAGATATGGACCGATGTACGTTGGAAAATTCGGTTTGTTACAGAATGTCGCTGATTTCATTAAACTTCTTGGGAAGGACGTTTTATCGAACGCTTATGTCGATGGCCTTGCATTCAACATTGCGCCGCTTCTTTCAAGCGCCTTTGCTGTTGCGATGATATCGATAATTCCATTGGGTTCGGCATCGCTTGAGATAATCAACCTACCTTACAATCTCCTTTTCATATACATCTTCATGGCGCTCTCTCCCTTGCTTGTGATGCTTGGTGGGTGGGGCGAGAACAACAAATTTGCGCTTCTAGGTGCATTCAGAGGAACAGCGCAGATGATCACATACGAGTTGTCAGTGCTCGTTGTCTTCATGAGCATCGCTTTCGTGTCTGGGAGTTTTGATATATCCGCAATAGTCTTATCACAATCAATGGTGTGGAATGCAGTTTACTTTCCGGTTTTATTTTTAGTTTTTATCATCGGGTCTCTGGCTGTGATAGAAAGGGCACCATTCGATATGCCAGAATCATCACAAGAATTGCAAGCAGGATGGAGAATAGAGTATAGCGGTCTGAGATACGGTTTACTGATAGTTGGCGATTATGTAAAACTCCTTGTGATATCGATGCTTGCAGTCTATCTATTTCTTGGGGGATGGAACGGACCACTTCTTCCACCGCTAGCATGGTTTTGGATAAAGACGGCTATCGTGATATTGGTTTTGATGTCCTTTAGATGGTCATTGAACAGGCCGAGGATAGATCAATTGCTTGACATCGGCTGGAAGTGGTTGCTTCCATTAGGTGTATTGAATCTTGTGGCGGTGATGGTGTTATGGGCATAAAAGAGACACTGAAGGGGATAGGCTATTCTATTGGTAATTTAAAGAACAAGCCTGCGACATATCTTTATCCAGACAAGCCCCTTCCTGTTCAGGAAAAGAGCAGAGGGATGCTATCATTGGACCTTGAAGGGTGCATCGGGTGCGAGCTGTGCCAGAAAATTTGCCCTGCGGACGCGATAACTATGATGAAGATCGATCAAAATAAGGCTCACTTTAAGGCAAATGCAAGGGGTGAGGCACCTGCGGTCGATTTTGCCAAGTGCATTTTCTGCGGTTTATGTGTTGATATTTGCCCTCCGAACGTCTTGCATCATACGCACAAATATGATATATCAACCAACAGGAAGGATGATCTCTTCTATGACCCATTCAGATTGAATGAAGTATATAATGAGGAGTATAAACCTCTTAATCTCAAATCAAGGAACGAAGAGGAAAAGCCATCTGAACCTTCAACGGAACAGGGGAAGAATTAATTCACTTGCTCTTTCCAATTATCTCTCTGAGTATTTTCTTATATTCTCTCTCGCTGATCTCTCCTCTTGCATACCTTCGTTGAAGATCACGAACAGCGCGGTGATTATATGGATACCAAGGCCACCAAAAAAGCCAGGAAAAGAACCATATGAGAATCAACACACCAAAAATAGAGCCGACGATTGACCAGCCCCAATTCATCGGCATGCCGTAATAGATTTGATTGCTTCTTGATATCTGCATCCCAATAACTATGATGATGACGGCAAAAGCCAAGACAGCGATCAGTCTGATAGTCCTCCACATCTCTATTCTTGTGATTATGTCGTCGCTCATTTTTTCTCCTTTATTTCTTTTCTTCTCAATTCGTCTTTGAGTTTAGCGATCTTCTTTTTAAGGTGTCTATATCTCCCCGCATCAGCTGGCTGGAGCCCCTGTGTTCTCTTTATGTTCATTTTTAGGAGTTCCATCTCCAGATCTTCCAGTTTCTCCTCCATCCTTGAATCTCACCTCCCCAGGCATCGGTTTGTTTGTTACGATGGTCACTTTAATCCCTATCATGCCTCTTTTGAGCAAAAGTTGTTTGGATGCTTTTCTTACCCCATACTGTTCGACTTGGCCGGATTTTGGCAATACACCTCCATTCGGTCTAAACTTGAAGTGTGCGGCCCTCTCCTTCAGCACCCCTCCGATTTCTATCTCCGCGCCTCTAGCGCCTGCTTTCATCGTGTTATCTAATGCCTTGTGAGCTATGACTTTGTACTTCATCGGACCAAAGCGGAATATATTGAAGGCTATCGAATCAGCGACTATCTCAGGATCGAGCAATGGATTTTCAACACCCTCAACATCTATTCTTGGTGGTTCTATATTGAATATTTGCCCTATTTTGCTTGAGGCCTCCTTTAAAAGGTTGCTGTACCTTGATATTATAAGATTTGGTTTGTATGCGAAAATCACGACCTTTATACCAAGAGGCGTTTTATCTATTTTAACACTGCTGACACCGAGTCTGTTAAATTTCTTTACTAGATACTCGATCGCTATTTGCTCACGCATCGCATTACTTATTATCTTTTGCATTTCCGACGGCCTCCGACACTTGCTGTGGTTGTTGGGCTTTTTCCTGTACTTCGTATTCTCCAACTATTCTAATATAAGTACGTTTTCCCCCGCGGCTCACCTTTCCACTCAAATATCTAGGGTATCCGCTTCTTCCAAGAAAATAAGATTTTATGATGACTCTGGCTTCTCCACTGTCTTTAGCATTCGCTTTCAGCTGTTTTAATAATCTTATCATAAATTTTGTAGCTTTTTGTGGGTATCCCGTTGGTACTCCGTGCTTATGTCCCTTGCTTTGATATTTTTTGAAGGGTATCCCTTGTTTCTTCTTAAGTACATTTTCTAGCGATGCGATGGCAGTATCGACTGGTTTATTGGTTATGAATTCTGCTATCTCATGCACATGCTTCATTGATATAGGCATGTTGGCTTGTTTGACAGAAACGGTTTTCGTTGTCATATCCTTCACTTAATCGGAACGAAGCTACTTGACCTCGTAGCACTAAGTCCAGGTGATCCGTGTTTCACATGTTTCGTTGTCAAAACATACTCACCAAGACGATGGAAAATCATGTTCGGTTTTATAGTTATCGGGACAAATTCTTTTCCATTGTGGACATTTATTGTCAATCCAACAAAGGAAGGCAGAATAAACATCTCTCTGAGGTGTGTTCTTATTGGTTTTCCCTTGGCCTTTGCTTTTTCGATGTGCTCCAGGAAGGTCTTCTCTTGTGGCGTAAATCCTCTCCTCAGTCTTCTTCTTAAATCAGCATTCACGATTGGGATCAGCTCATGAAGCGAAAGCTTTGAAAGATCATCCACGCTTTTCCCACGGTAACGGTATTCTTCCATATCATCTCTTCATCCCTGTTCTTCTCGGTGCTATACTTCCAACCTTTGCACCTGGAGGGGCATTCCTACTGACGCTCTTTGATTTGTGCTGGGTGCTTCTTCTTTTACCTCCGAATTTGTGCTCATAAGCATTCATCGCTACAGCAGCTGTCAGAGGCCAGTACCTTCCTCTGGCTTTCATCGCATGATACTTGTTTCCTGCCTTGTAGAAAGGCTTGTCCCTTCTTCCAGCATTGGCTATGGTTCCTATCACAGCCCTGCAGTTCTCGTCAAGATAGACAATCTTTGAACTTGGAAGCTGAACGGATACCTTGCCCCCAGATTTCTCGACGATCCGTGCGGTTTCCCCGCCCGCCCTTATCAATTTTCCACCGTCATTTGGCCTCAATTCTATATTGTATACAGTTGAACCTATTGGTATGTCCTTCAGTTTTTCTATCGATCCAATCGAATCGCTTCCATTCAGATACGAAACGTTCATACCGACATACGCGCCATTGAAAGCAGGAAGATATGAGATGCTGCCGTCCTCAAATTTTATTTTTTCTATCGGAGCGGTCCTGTATGGATCATCTATCAGATCAACGATCCTCCCTGTCATCGGGTTCTCGTTCTTGATTATTTTGACTTTAAATTCCCCAGGGTTTACCTGAAATATTCTACTCTTTCCCCTTCTTCTCGAACGCGGTACCTTCATATCCGATTACACTCGTTCTAATGCATCCTCGTATTTAAATATTAAAGTTTTGTTGTCCTTTTCTTAATAACTATCAAATTAAAATATAAACATTCACAGATTCATTGTTTGTTATGGATATATTTAAAGAGTATGATATACGCGGGATTTATCCATCCGAAATCGATGAGGATGAGGCGGTTTTGATAGGAAGAGGGATCGGAAAATTAGCCAAGAAAATATACGTGGATAATGACACAAGAAAGGGAAGCAAAGCAATAAATGGACCTTTCATCGATGGTTTATTGAAAGAGGGTGCTGACGTTTTCGACATGGGTCTCGGTCCGGTGACATTAGCAGCCTTTGCGTCCTTCAGGGAAAAAACATATGGGGTATCGGTAACCGCGTCTCACAACCCAGCGAAGTATACTGGCATTCTGCTGTATAGGAATGGGTTGTCTGTCAGTCCAAAGCTTGTTAAGAAAGCCATGCTTAAAGGCGGGTTGGAGAACAGGAAAGGAAGGTATGAAAGGATCGATTACAGTGGTGAATATCTTAATATCTTAAAGAAAGTAGGAGATCTTTCCAACATAAATATTGGTGTCGATCCGATGGGTGGTGCAGGCACGAAGATCGTCGAAGAAGCTCTAAGGATGTTGAATGCAAAGCCGTTCATGTTGCACAGCAGGTTTACTGAGAATTTTTATGGAAAAGTTCCAGAGCCGAGCAGAGGGAATTCAGCGGAGCTGATGAATTTTGTGAGGAAAAATCACCTTGATTTTGGCGTTCAGCTCGATGGAGATGCTGATAGAGCGGTTTTCGTGGACGATGATGGTAACTTTATAGATCCAATGGAGACGGCGTTGGTTTTCATAAAATATCTTAAGATAAAGAGTGTCATCGCTGCGGTTTCGTGTTCTCAAAAGATCGAAAAATATGCAAAAGTTGAGTATGTTCCGGTCGGCAGACCTTTTATTGAAAGAGCTCTGGTAAAAAAGAGGTTTGATTTTGGCGTGGAAAGTTCGGCGCATTACTATTTTAACCGATACTATCCATTTTCTGATGGAATCCTGGCTGCATTATTGATGGGGAAGATACTTCACGACACAAAGAAAAGGTTGCGTGAAATATTGTCAGGTTTACCAAAGATCTATATGAATTCCTTTTCCTTGAATTTTGAGGACGAGAATGAAAGGGAAAAAGTGATTAGAAAGATTGAGGATGAAATAATCTCAAAAGGAAAGATCAGCAAAATCGACGGGGTGAAGGTATTTTTAAGCGAAGGGTATATACTTGTTAGGAAATCCAATACAGAACCTTTGATAAGGATAATGTATGAGGGTAAGGACAAGGCTTCTTTTGAAAGGATAGAAAGGATGGCGGAGGGATTAAAAATTTATGGAGGAGAACTGGCTGGTTAAAGCCATAGAAGAAAAGACCGGCTTAAGCAAGGAAAAGATAGAGGCGATGGTGAAGGAGAAGATATCACAGTTTCCGGCTTTGGAGGAGAATGCTGCCTTAAGGATGATAGCCACTGAGAACGGAGTGGTTCCGGTGCAAAGGGTTTTCAAGGTGAATGAAGTAAACAGAGATATTAACCATCTAGACCTGTCAGGGGTGGTTTCTAGGAAGTTCAGTACGAAACAGATAAATCTGAATGGCAGGTTGGCGCAGCTTCTTAAGTTTTTTGTGGCAGACGAAACTGGGGAAATAGGCGTCGTTGTTTGGGATACAAACAAGATAGCAGCTTTGGAGGCTTCTTTGCATGAAGGAGATAATGTAACAATAGTCAACGGTTACTCAAAGAAAAACAAGTTCAATGATACCTATGAAATTAACATAGGAAAGGTCGGTACAGTTAACATAAATTCCTCCTCGAATAAGTTTGTAAAACTGTCAAACATCTCAAAGACAGGAACTAATAGGATAAGGGCTTTTCTTGTTAGGTTGTTCACGGATAATACATTTCTCGTGAAATGCACCATATGTAATAAGAGGGTCGTCGACAAATGTGACATACATGGAGATAAGGCCCTGTCGAAGGTTTTAATGTTGACAGGCATAATAGATGATGGAAACTCGAACATGAGGATCACATTTTTTGATAAAGTTGGCGAGAAGCTTCTTTCCCTCGCGAACGGCGGAACACTGGAGGAAAAACTGGCAGATCTTTCATTTGGTCTTTATCAGCTCGATATCGTGGCTGTGGTTAATGAGTTCAATGGAAATATTTCTTTGACAGCAAGGGATGTATCAAGGGTAAACTATGATCTTCAATAGTCTATGTTAATCGGCACGGCTACATCCGCCTATCAGGTTGAGGGGAACAATAAGTGGGCGGATTGGTGGTACTTTGAAAGGAAGGGGGATCTCCCATACAGATCAGGTAAGTCATGCGATCAGTATCATTTCTATGAGAAAGACATTAAGATAATGAAAAGTCTCGGCTTTAATGCTTACAGGTTTTCAATAGAGTTTTCGAGGATCTATCCGAGTAAGGGAAAGCTAAACAGGGAAGCGATAGAGCATTACAGAAAGCTCGTCGATTTGCTGAGGAAAAATGAGATCGAACCGATCGTCACTTTGTGGCACTACACTCTGCCGAAATGGTTTTATGACCTTGGAGGCTTTGAGAGGGCTGAAAACACCGCTTACTTTGAAAGTTACGTCGAGAAAATAATAAATGCAGGGATAGATGCAAAGTATTTTCTGACGATGAATGAGCCGGTAAACTACGCGACTCAGGGTTACCTGATGGGAGAATATCCTCCTTTCAAACGCTCCCCGCTTGCATTCAGGAGGGTTCTGGTCAATCTTATAGATGTTAATGATCGTACGTATTCCATGCTCAAAAAGCACGGATATACGGTCTCTTTCACAAACGCGATGTACGGATTCAAATATCCAAAGATAGCATACCCTTTTTACAAGATCACGGATTATACACTAAACTGGTGGTTTCTTAAGCGGGCAAAGTTTGATTTTGTCGGAATAAACTATTATAGGGCGATAAATCCTGTTTCTTTTAGGCAACATGGAAAAGGGGAGATGAATTGGACGATCTATCCGCAAGGGTTGTACTATCTGATCTCTAAAGCATATTCCCTTTTCAAAAAACCAGTGATGATCACCGAGAATGGTTTTGCCTCCAGTGATGACAGAGAAAGATCGAAATTCATCACTTCGCATTTCAAATACATTGAAGAGGCTATGAGAAAAGGGATTCCTGTGATCGGTTATCTTTATTGGTCATTCATAGACAATTTTGAGTGGACCTATGGTTATACGAAGCACTTCGGCCTGGTTTCATTCGACAAGAAAACCATGGAAAGGCACGTCAGAAGGAGCGCTTTCACATTGAAAAGAATAGCGGATAAATATAGAGGGATTTGACATTTCAACATATTTATTTGTATCTTTTCTTATTCATAATATGAGTGCGGTTATAAGGAACTATGAGAAGGAATTTGCGACAGATGTGATGGAGAATCATCACGTTTTCTATGATCTTTACATAAAGAGCGATGATCCGCAAGCCTTGAGGAATCAGATAGCGGAAGAACTGACCGATCTGGACTTCAAGATCCTATTGAACGAGCTTACAAAGTTTGAGGATGAAGAACTCGATGAGGTTTTCAGGGGAGGAAACGCTAAACCATTGCGTGCAGTCATAAAGGCGGCGAAGGACAACAAGAAAGGATCAAAGTACCCTTTGCTATGGAAGTTTTTTCTCGTCTTGGGCATCGCCCTGCTTTTCGTATTTTTGGCTTACTCCAGATCGGCCATATATAGCAGTATTTACGGTACAGTAACAAAATTCAGCGAACAGCCATCATCCCTGCTCTTCTATTCATTTGTAGTTTCTATTCTGCTTTCATTCATCTTCTGGGCGATAAAGTACGTCGTTCCGATATACGCATGGGTAAAGATAATCGGAATATATGATCCAACAGAGAGCACGGCGAATGTCAGGATCGTTTTGGCCGGGGATTGTCAATTCAAGGATAAAGATTCATACGGAAAGTTGGAAAATGATATGAGCGAACTTTACAGTGCGCTTTCAAGAAGATACGCGAACAAGCTTGATAAGAGGACCCTTAGCAATAATGTTGCCTCCGATCTTTCTTTGACCGGTCAGACGCAATCTATCATGAACAAATTGAGGGCGACGGAGGATGAACTCTCCCAGCTTGAGAGAAACTTTGCTGCTGGGAAGATATCTGAAAGCTCATACAACGATCTGAAAAACAAGTTAGAGATGAAGAAAACACAGATAGAGACACTGTTTGATCTGCTTTCTCCATGAAGATTAAGGATTATCCCTCCTTGTTTGATGAGCAGACAAGGCACGAGGCCAATGCCTTTGCCGGGCTTTGTTTCAGTAAGAAGCGCTGGTATGGAAGTGGGCTTTTGATAATAATGGATGCATGTTTTGACAGCATAGGCCTGAATTATTTTACAGTCGTTGTACCGAAGGTAAAATACTTCTATGATAATTTTTTCATCAAGAAGAATATCAATTCAGTCGAGGCCTTCCTGAAATTTTATAAAGAAGGAGAAATCGGATTGATTAAAAATGGAAGGGCATGGGGCGCTATACATGCCTTAGCTGACTTTGTCCATAAAAACAGAAAAGAAGGGGAGAAGGATATAGATGTACTTTATAGATGGGCTATCAAAGCCGATCCAGAGAAGAAGAATGAGGATCCGATAGGAAGAATAAAAGGGATAGGTATCAACACTTTTCAGTATTTGAGGATGCAGGTTGGTGTTGATTCAACCATGCCTGACAAAATAATAAGGAGATGGTTACTAAAGCAGGGGATCAAGACGAAGGACGAGATAGATACAATCAAAAAGATGGAAGAGGCAGCAGGAGAGCTCGGTATCTCTCAGGTTGAGTTATGCTGGGCGATATGGATCTCGGAGAGCGGCGAGAAAGGGAAGGTTGATATTGTTTAATAAACAGGTGTTTTGACCCTTTCGAGCCTGTCCTTTTCAGCAGAATACCAAAGACCATTTATTCTCAGGAAAGATCTTTCTCCATTTGATACGCGTTGAACGAAAGGCAGCTGTGATCTTTCTTCTTCCTTCACTTTGACGACGGCCGGTTTAATCTCTCTCTGTTCGCCGCTTATGATCACCTTTATCTTCGGATTTTCACTCATTTTCTTTTCTACAGGCACAGCCTTTATCGTGATAATTTTCTGTTTTGTCCTTAACACGAAAGAAACTGAAAACAGCCCTATTATTATAGCGGTGATGTACGATATTCCCGTTGAGAAGGCACCCATCAGAAAAGATGAGAACGTATAAGGTAGAAGCTTTGAGTTGATCAGAAAAACAGAGAGCATTAACCCAAAGTCAAGTATTGATGAGTATACAGATAGACGTATCGCAGCCTTGTAAAGGTGCTCATGTGTTTTCATACTGATTTAATGATAAGATTAGAATTTATAATTTTATTCAGCCCGTGAGGGGGTGTGAAGGCTTGGTTTTATTGAAAAAATCCTGATATATCTCCCATATCTGTTCTCCCTTGTCCTTGGGAAGAACATCGGAAACAACATTTGGATGCATCAGTATACCATTTTGCTGTATTATTCCATCAAACTTTATTATAACGAAAGCTCCTTCCTCAAGGGAAACATCACCAACATTGCATGTGATAATATTGTGATCCCAAGTTTCGATTACGGCTTTGTTCTGGCCTTTGTTTGAGGATTTTATGAACTTTAGAACATGCCCGATATGATAAAAGTCTATCGCCCTCAATCCATTTTTATTATCTTTTTCCATCTTCCGATCACTCTATGTAAAGAAAGAAATCTCATGAGTATATAAATTTGATGCTTCGTATTGATAACTATGAAGAGAAAGATGTCCTGGGAAACGATCATCATCCTTATCATAGTAGCGGTAAGCATACCACTGCTTATATGGTATGGGTTCATCGACTCCGTGAGGGCGCTTCTTAGGATAAAGTTATTTTATGTTGCTATCTCTTTCATTGTATTTCTATCATTCACGACTTTGCGTGTTCTTCCTTGGTCTGTCGCGCTGAGAAAACTGCATATAAAGATGGGATGGATCCACAAGGTTCTTATGACATATTATTTTTGGGGGATCTCAAGTTTTCTCTCGGTTTTTGGTCAGGCCTTCTCTCTCAGGGAGATGGAAAGATTTAAGAAAAATGCAAGATTTTTCAGCGGTAGCATACTCCTTTCAACAAGCCTTGTGGGGACCCTTGCTCTTTCTATAATAATGCTTGTGAGTGCGATCATTATATCTAAATATATCGATTACGCGGTTATCTTCGTGCTTGTTTTTTACGTGCTTTCCTCTCTGCTTGGTTTCAATTTCACCTTCAAGTGGTTGATAAACTATCTTAAACATAGGAACGGCAACGTATCAAAGGGGTTGCTGAATTATATTCAAACATTATCTAAGTTCAGAGGGATCTTCTCCCAGAGATATATTCTTCTGATGCTTTTAGCTTTTCTGCCGGCCTTGCTACTGGAGGGGTCTCTCATTTATTTCATCTTGGTGGCAGAGAATCAATCGATCAGCTTCATTGCAGTCATGTTCATATTCTCTTTTTCGGATCTCGTCGGTCTCATAACCTTGAGTCCTTCCGGCATCGGATCTATGGATGCAGTTCTGATACTTTTGTTGTTGGCAGAAGGGGTTCCGGGTGCTGTCACAATATCAACAGATCTTCTATTCAGGTTGTTTCAGTTCTTCCTTCCTGCTTTGCAGGGCTATCTTTCAATACCTTTCATAAGACGTTATAGGGCTGGTTAATCATCAACATGCTCAAAATCTCCTCTGTACCTCCTTCCGAGTTTAACTGCGATGAAAGCATCAAAATACCTAGAAACAGCCCTCACAAAGCCCTCCTTTTTGAATCTTCTCATCGACATCTTAACATACTTCTTTCCAAGGATGAATCGGCCATACTTTAAGATCCTCGAATAATATTCTATGTCCTCGGACACGGTGATCTTTTCATTGAAAAGCCCCGCCCTTTTTACCGCCTCTTCTCTGCAAAAAACACATCCGAAAGGCAGCTTAGTTAGCAGCCTCATCCTCGTGTATACCGTCTCATAGATAAAACCTATCAGCTTTATCCTTCTCAGTTTTTTCCTTGGTATCCCTTTAAGATCTGCTTTCTGCGGCGGGACGATCCCAACCACGTCCTTATTTTTTGGATCATTTAACTGGTCAACAACGGATTCAAATAGCGTTGGGGGAATCTCATAATCCGCATCTATGAAGGCGATGATCTTCCCCTTCGCTTTTTTAATGCCTGCGTTTCTTCCGGCGGATATGCCTTTTCTTTTTACGGGTATGACCGTTGCACCAAGCTTCTTTGATATCTTTACAGTATTGTCCGTTGATTTATAATCGCACACGAGAATCTCATAATTTTTGTATGTCTGCCTTTTTATCTCGCTTAGAAGGGTTTTAATGTATTTTTCCTCATTCCTTGTCGGTATTATGACCGATATCAATGGATTTTCCATTTGTTTCTCCAAAGTTTCTATGCTTAACGATGACATATGCGTCCTTCACATCAATTATATCAAATCCGCTCTCCTTGATTTTTCTCCTTAGCTCATCAGACTCTTTCCAGTCCTTCCTTTCCCTCGCAGATGCCCTTCTTTTTGCTAGATCCAAAACCTCCTCTGGTATTGAATAGTCTTGGAGTACTCCAAACACAGAATTCATCTTTTTTATTAACTCATGTATTTTGTCCCTGTTTTCTTTGGATATTGAATACTTCTTAATGTGCGAGTTTATTATCCCAATAACTTTGAATAATTCTATCAATGCTGAATGTGTATCGAGATCATCGTTTATCGCCTTTTTAAAAGATTTTTCTATCGCCCTCAGATCGTCTCTCTTTTCTTCTTTCAGTGGAAGTATGTCCATTGTTTTAATTGAGATATCTATATCATTCAACGTCTTTTCATATTTTTTCAGTTTTTCAAGTGTGAAGTCTATCTTATCTCTGTAATGTGAATCTATCACCATCAGTCTAAATGAAAGAGGATCAAAGCCCATTTTCTCAAGGTCCCTGAGCGTGTAGAAGTTCTTCAGGCTCTTTGACATCTTTCTTCCGTTTACAAGCAGGAATTCAACGTGGAACCAGTAGTTCACGAACTTTTTGCCTGTCGCCCCTTCGGACTGTGCTATCTCATTTGTGTGGTGTATCGGTATATGGTCTACACCCCCGCAGTGTATATCAAAATGTTCTCCAAGGTACTTCATGCTCATTGCGCTACATTCTATGTGCCATCCGGGGAAACCGACACCCCAAGGGGATGGCCATTCCATCTGTCTTTTCTTGTCTTTCGGAGAGAATTTCCAAAGTGCGAAATCTGTGATGTTTCTTTTCTGTGGATTGAATTCGACCCTAGCACCTGCTTTGAGGGATTTATTGAGTTCATCGAAGCTCATCCCGGCCAGTTTTCCATAGTCCTTGAACTTCGATGTGTCATAGTATATTCCATCGTCGATTCTGTACGTGAAACCTTTCTCCTCCAGTCTTTTGACGAGAATTATCATCTCATTTATGTTATCTGTGGCTTTGCAGAGGATAGTGGGCGATTCTATATTCAATTTCTTAATATCTTGGAGGAAGAAATCTGTGTACATTTTTGATATTTCCCATGCGCTCTTTTTCTGCTCTTCTGCGCTTTTCTCGATTTTATCAAGTCCCGTGTCAGCATCTGAGGTGAGGTGTCCGACATCTGTGATGTTCATCACATGTGTCACTTCATATCCATCGTACTTCAAAGTCCTCTTGAGAAGGTCCTCGCAGATGTATGTTCTGAGGTTGCCTATGTGTGCGAAGTCATAGACGGTCGGTCCGCAACAGTACATTCCGACATGGCCTTTCTTGATAGGTACGAATCTTTCAATTCCTTTTGTTAGAGTGTTGTACAGTAGCATAGGATTGACCCGGTCATGTTTTCTCTATTGTCTTTTGCAATTCTTGCAGTCTCTTCGTGTCTGATTCTATCGATTTGTTTAGGGAGTTCAATCTGAATTCAAGTATATCCTTTTTATCCTTCAGGCCTTCAAGGATTTCAGATTTCTTTTTCTTAATGAGGACCTGACCAACCAGTTCATAAAGATCATCATTCTCTCCGCTCTTCTCCACTTCCTCTATCGTTCTTTTTATCTCGTTGAATTGCAGCTGTACCGCCTGTTTTTGAGAAAGTGATGCTTGCATCTGCTGTCTCACCGTTTCATATTCTTCTTCATTGTCCATAATTATCGATCTCATCAATCATTTTAATACTTAAAAAGATGGTGTTTAGGACGGACCTGATCACAGTGATATCCCTTGCGTTTATTTTAACGAGTAGATAGTTTCCATCGGCCTTTAGGTTTATCTTTACCCTGTCGTTGTTGTTCAAACCGCCTTCTATCGAATCTATAAGGGCTTTGGATGGTTTATTTTTCAGCTTTATTTTGAGCTGTGTTTCAAATTCATCTGGCTTTGACATGATGCCCGCCTTCAGGTCTTTTCTTCATCAGTATCCTTCCACCGCAGTAGGGACATCTTACAGTTTCTCTTATCTCATCGAGCTCAACCGTGGCACCACAGTTGTAGCATGTGTACTTCACCATATCAAATCTTCTCAACGCTCATAGAGTACGCATCGCTGGCCACAACAAGGCCGCATTTCTTGCACTTCCAAAGGCCGCTGCTGATCCTTTTCATTGAAAAAGTCTTGCATCGGGGGCATTTGTACCTTTGTGATGACTTCATCCTTATGCTCTCTACCTTTTTTCTCGTCGTCACACCGTACCTTGGAGTGTTCATAGCAGTATTTTAAGGAATTTATTCATATATAAATGATAATCTAATATGAATTTCAAATTGATTTTACCTGCCTTGGCACTATTACTTTTAGCTATGCCGATCGTACATGCATATCCGTATTCTAATATAAACATCTCCGCCTCCTTATCCCAGACAGGAAACGTTGTCATCAGTAATGTATCATACAGAATAACTTTCTTCAATCTTACGGGTCAGGCGAGCATACCCCTTTTTGGTACGGTGAGTTCATTGCATATCTATAATTCAAGCGGTGCGGAGATAGCCTTTGTCAAGACAGTTAGTCCAGAATTCACTTTTGTCAACATATCAGATGTTTCTCAGGGGAAAACATATCTTCTGACCTTCTTTTCTTCAGAGAGGGTATCAGCAAATGATTCGCTTTATCAGTACTCGTATTCATTCGTTCCGCCGACCTTTGTTAGATCGCTGAGCATAATGCTCACACTTCCATTCGGTGCTTATCTTCCCTCCCAGAACGCCAGCTTTCTTTCCCCACCTATATACACAATTTCATCTAATGGAAGGAGCATACAGCTTGTCTGGAGGCTTGAAAATCAGACCTATTTTGATCATGGAAACTTCGTCCTTCCTTTCTCAACCTCATACATGTTCTATTCACAACCAACAAGCCAGCCTCAGGATCAGTACTTCTTCGTCGGGATAATCGTTTTGGTTGTGGGCGTGTTGATAGTCCTTGTTATTTTAGTTATGAGCAGGAAAAGCGTGGCGGCGAAGATAAAGAGGAGAAACACAAAGGCCCAAATAATATCCATACTTACACCTGATGAGAGGAAGGTTCTTGATATGATCAGAAGAAGAGAGTCGATTTATCAGCACGAATTGCTCGAATTGACGGGCTTCTCGAAGGCGAAGATAAGCAAGATAGTATCGAAGCTCGTGAATTATAGATTAGTCAAAAAGAAGCAGATGGGTAAGATAAATGAACTGAAGTTCAATAGACCATGAAAAACAATAGGAAAGGATATAGGGTTGAGAGGAACATCAGGCTTCTTTTCGAGAGATATGGATGGGGTGTTGTCAGGTCGGGTGGAAGTTTGGGTCTCTACGATCTCATAGCCTTCAAAAACAGGAAGGCACTTTTCATCCAGGTGAAATCAACAAAGAACCGGATTCTTTATTACTATGGGTATACAGGAAAAAGGATGTACGGCTTTCCGTTTGTGCTTGTGGTCGATTTTGGCAGAGGAAAAAGGATAATAACCTCTCCAAAGAGAAAGGTCAGAATAGAGGACGGGAAAGACCTCCTAGAGTTTTTGAAATCCAGCAGAAACGGTTTCCAATAGTTTCCTGCAAATGCTTTTAATCATACATCAAGATACTTTTCTTAAGATGGTTTTGAGTCAATGCTCGGACCCTCAAAACCATTCTTATTTTTTTAGAAGAGAGCTCTCAGTACCAAGACGATAGCGACTAGAACTATCCCGGAAACCACAACCATCTTAGGGCTGATCTTTATCTTGCTCTTATATTCAGAGTAATACTGCACCAGACCGCCGAATGACATCGGCATCCTCGTCTGTCCTTTTTTGTTCATATCAGAGTAAATGATTTCCCTCCTTTTAAATATTTTCTAAAATCTATCTAGATGCACAATATCCCCTGCTTTAGGGGGAGATGGTTTGTAAGATTTAGCGGTTTCATCTGAATGTCCGACAGGTATCACCCATCTTACGATGTAATTTTTTGGTATGTTCAGCAGCTCCTTCATCTCTTCTTGATTTATATTTGTTATCATAGCACTACCCAAGCCGAGTTCCTGTGCGCGCATTACAAGACTGTGGGCGGCCAGTGCAGCATTATCGATGCAGATCTCATCCGCATTCTCCTCAAACACGTTTTTGATCTTGGTTTCATCGCAGACTATGACGAATATCACCGGAGCGGAATCTATGTTTGGAACGAGGCATGTCTTGCTTATCTCCCTTTTTTCTTCGTCATCCATCACGATGATTATTTCATACTCATATATCCCGGTTGGATTCGGGGCGTATCTTGCGGAATCTATGAGATCTATTATCGTCTCGTCGCCTAATTTCTCCTCTGAGAACTTGTATGTCACAGACCTGTTCTTCAGAAGATCTATGATCGTCATAATAGTGATTTCTTCTTTGGATATATATTCTTTCACTTGTAGTTTTCTATGATCTCAGCGAGGATCTCTGCCTTTCCGCCGGTTGGTTTAGCAAGGACCTCCCCGCACACCAAACATTTGACCTCAGTTGAGGCCATCCTGAATATCACTTGTTCATTCTTGCATTTTTTACATCTTACCTTGACAAACTTACTTTCTATCGGTTTAAAGGCTATCTCTTCCATTTTCACTTTATCTCTACTTTCTTTGCTTTCTTACCTCTGGACTGGGTGGTCATCTTGCCGCATTTCTTGCATCTATACCTTATATCGTACCTTTTGGTCGTTTTCACCTTTATCTTCTTATGCTCAAACATCGGGTAGGGGGTACTTCCATATCCATGTTCTATGTTCCAGAGCTTCCTCCTGCTTCCCTTTGTGAGGGTCCCCCTATGGCCAGGTTTCACGAGTATTACCTCTTGCTCCGTATGTTCATGACAATACTTACAATACCTGTGAACTGTGGATGGTAATTTCATCTTTATTGATGAACGTTATATACTATTTAACCTTTTCGTTCTCCTGAAATGTGAGATTGATAGACGAAATGACAAGAGATAATAAATATTAATTGAAAAAGAATCACATAGAGATATGCATAATCATATCGTGCCTGTCCTCCACGGAAGGAGGATCTGTCGCAAATCGGGGTGTTGAAGCTTGAGCCTCGATCGAAGACTTAGTGTGTTCCGCGCATTTGCTGTTTCAACAGGGCGTATGAAAATACTGATCGCTTTGTTTGCGGTTTTGTTGTTCTTGGTGTTCGTCCAGCCATCTCACGCGGTTTCCGTGAGGGAGGTCCCTTTTCAGGGATCCGTGTGCCCTTATTTGACACCGCAGCAGATACAGGGCGCATACGGTTTCACTGACCTTTATTCGCAGGGTTTGACTGGAAGCGGCGAAGCCATCGCGATAATAGATGCTTACAATACCCCAAACATATTGCAGAATGTTAATACCTTCGACTCATATTATGGTTTGCCTCAGCTGGTCAACGGTTCAAACTTTTTCGTTTACACGCCTCTCGGTCCGCTCGATCCAGCTAATTCGAATTGGACCGAAGAAACCACATTGGATGTTGAGATGGCCCACTCATTGGCCCCCGGGGCTAAAATATACCTGGTTCTGGCTCCAAATGACGGGGATTTACTACAGGCGGTGAATTACACGATAAACAATCTCCCTGTTCAGATAATTTCAATAAGTTGGGGTTCCCCCGAGTTGGATTACTCTGCCTTTTCGATAAATTACTATAATTCAATATTTCAGTCGGCCTATTCGAAGGGAATAAATGTATTCGTTGCCACCGGCGACATGGGAGCATACAACGGTTTCAGTACGCCGAATGTGAATTTTCCCGCTTCAAGTCCTTATGTCATCTCCGTGGGCGGGACGGTCTTGAGCGTCTCCGGTGATTCATACGCCGGCGAGACGGCATGGAGTGATAGTGGCGGCGGTTTCAGTGAGTATTTTTCGAGGCCCAGTTTTCAGCCAGACCTCGGATCGTATAGGGAGGTACCGGATGTCGCTTTTAATGCGGGCACCACCGTCTGTGCCTTCGTAAATGGCTCTTGGAGAGGCTTCATCGGCACGAGCCTCGCTGCCCCCTCCTGGGCAGCATTGGATGCTATACTGGATCAGAAACTTGGAGGAACAAGCCAGTTGCTTCCCACGCTTTACAATATATACAATAACTATGGAAACCTTGCTTTTCATCAGATAACGAGCGGTTGTAATGGATACTACTGCGCAAATGGTGGCTACAGTCTTGTGACCGGTCTTGGATCACCCATCGCAAATGCACTGGTCCAGATCCTCTCGAAGTCATCGGATACACTGACATTCTCATCCAATGTTCCTGTTAAATTCAATCTGAATGGGGTCAATTACACGACCCCAATATCAATAAATCTTAGTTATGGGCAGAAGGTCACGCTTACAGCGTATAATTTCTCCTTTGCAAACACAAAATATTCCTTCTCCTCCTTTTCAGGTCAAATCACTTCGAACAATAACACACTAACATTTTTTGTGAATTCATCGATGAATATAGTCATAGATTATGTAACGGAGTACGCTGTAAGAGAAAAACTGATGAACAGCACGAAGATCTTTTGGGTAGAGAATGGGAGCACAATAGATCTCAATCTCCCTCTCCAATACAATTCAAGTGGCATCCTCGGTACTCTCCTCGGCTTTTCGATGGATGATGGTCCCTTGATTCATCAGGACCATTTTTCATCTGTGGTGTACGCACCAATAAATATCTCCGCGGTGTTCGCGATTTATAATTCAACAAAGATAGTTTTCACCGGCGCCCCGTTCGGCGCATCAGCCATGGTCAGATACGGAATATATACCCCTCTTTCAGCCAGTATATCTGAAACGGAGAGAACGGTATATAATGGTGATACCATCTACTATGCAGGCAGTGTGATATCGATATTTCCCCTGCCAACTTATGTCAATAACACAAGATACGTCGCTTATAACTTCACAGGTTATCCCGGAATGGAGAAAGTGATACGATTCTATGCTGAGAAGCCGAGCGGTCTCACTTTTATATCGTTGGACGGCAAAAAGGTGCTTCCCTCCTCGATCGTATTTCAGGATCCATTGGATCTCTATGTTAACGGGACCATCTGGTCTGTTCCTTCCTCAACACCGATCATAGAGAAGATGACATACGATGGTTTCAGCCTGCTGAATCACAGCCTTCCTGTCACATCTGGCCAGATCAAACTGAATGTGTCAACCCTTTCATTGAATGTCAATATTTTTTCAATACCCCTATCAAATGCGGCAGTCATACTGAGGATAGGAAACAGATCCGTCCAAAATCAGACAAATTTTCTAGGTCAGGTTTCATTTCAAAATGTTCCGGATACAAGCTATAACCTTTCTATAGATGTTTATGGGAGAAACTATGAATATCCGCACATGAGCGGATACGAAAATTCCATAGATGTCTATCCTTTGATATATCAGGTTTACCTGATGGTAGGTGCCATAGGCACGGTCATCCTGGTATTCGTGTTCTTTGAGTCGATCAGAAGAAGATATATTAAAGGAAAGGTATAAGATAAGACATGGAGGCAAGAAATTACACGGTAACGAGGGAAGAGGGGGACATAATCCTAACTCTGAATGTCCCTCTGAATGTTCTTTACACGAACCCGGAAGACAATGAGGACATTTTTGAAAGAGTTGTGAATGCACTGATAGAGTCTGGCAATGCCACGTCCTTAGTGATATCGAGCGATAGAAACTACGTTTACGTGAAGGAGCAAGTTGATCTCTTCAACGGTGTCGCAAACGCCTACAAACAGCTTCTTCAGTCGGATATTGTCAAACCGTTCAGCCCGGATGCGAGGAGGGACTTTCCATCTGAGGTTTCGATGTTCGATTATATTCTTTATTCGAAGTTCAAGAGGGATCCGATAGGTGCGTATGTTCTAGGTGTGAGGGCATTGAGGGAAATGCGGGTCAAGGCGGAGAGGATCAAATCACCAGAATTGGAGCAGATAATAAATCAGTTCACAGAGCTGGTGGATGTCCTTGGAAAATTGGAGATCGTGAAGAGAAGCTACGATTATGTCCTTGGCTATAAAGTTGGAGATAGAGCACCTTACAAGGCGCTTCTTAGGCCGTTGATCAGGCCGAACTTCACGTACACGCGTATAATGGCTGAAGCACCGGTCTCTGCGGTGGAAATTGAGAGCTATAAGATAAACGATGCGGACGGGAGCGATGTCACAATATACAAGATACCTGGAGTTTCAAATTACCTGTACCATCTTTTTCCCCCTGAGTTAAGCTTGAATGTCGATGAATACAACCTTCTTGATCAAGTTAGGGCGGCCTTCATAGACTACAAGCCACAGGAGGCGGAATTCACAAACCCTCTGAGGATGAGGGAGGTCTTCTTCAACATAGGGAGGGATATGCTTGATGATCTGAATGTTAAGTTCAAATACAATCTTAAGTATCAGGAGATAGAAAAGCTCGCCAGGATCCTGGTCAGACTGACGGTCGGGTTTGGGATGACTGAGGTTGTTCTTTCCGATGAAAATGTGGAAGATGTGTATGTCAATGCACCTATAGGCTTGTCCACCCTTTTCATAAAGCATTCCAAATACGGTGAATGTTCATCGAACATCGTACCAAATGCTAAGGAGATAGATGCGTGGGCATCTAGGTTCAGATTGATGTCAGGAAGACCACTGGATGAGGGTCATCCGATCCTGGATACGGAACTTGAAACTGAGAATGTCAGGGCAAGGGTAGCGATAGCACAGAGGCCCCTTTCACCAGGCGGGGTTAGCATAGCCTTCAGGAGGCACAGAAGCGAACCATGGACGATGCCGCTTTTCATAGACAATAAGATGGTCTCCCCTTTTGCCGCGGGCCTGCTTTGGTATCTTGTTGAGGGAGCGAGGACGATACTGATAAGTGGAACCAGGGGGGCGGGGAAAACATCTCTTATGAGTGCGATGATGTCCCTCTTGATGAAGAAATACAGGATAATAACCGTTGAGGATACGCTTGAGCTTCCTATAGATTCATTTATAGGTTTAGGTTACGATATTCTCTCGATGAAAGTACAGAGCGCCATCTTCGGCGAGAAATCCGAACTTTCAGCGGAGGAGGGGATAAGGACCACCTTGCGTTTGGGCGATAGCGCCCTTGTGATAGGTGAGGTCAGGAGCACGGAGGCGAAGGCCCTCTACGAGGCGATGCGTGTGGGCGCCCTTTCAAACGTCGTCATGGGGACGATACACAGCGAGAACCCATACGGTGTTTTCGACAGAGTTGTAAACGATCTTGGTGTTCCAGTCACAAGTTTCAAGGCTACCGACATAATCGTTTCAGCTAACAAGATCAAGAGCATCGACAGGCTCACTGAGAAACGCCGTGTTCTTAACATCACAGAGGTTAGGAAGGACTGGACAAAAGATCCACAGTATGAAGGGGGATTTGTTGACCTCGTTAAGTACGACATAGAAAAAGATGAACTGATTCCGACAGGAGATCTCCTTGAGGGCGATAGTTACGTTGTGAAACAGGTGGCTTCCAATGTGAAGGGATGGGCAGGGAATTGGGACGCTGTCCTTGAAAATATACAAACGAAAGGGGAGATACTCGATGCGATCGTAAAGTACGCAAAGAAGACCGGAAACAGATCAATTCTTGAGGCGAAATTCACATCGAAAGCGATAGACGCGTACTATGACATAATAGCCAATCTCAATGCGAAGTATGGCTACGCTGAATCTGGCAGTGTTAAAAGCGCATTCAATCTATGGCTAGAAGCACAAAAGTGAGCGGAGACTACATAGACAAGTATTACCTCAGCGGGGAACTGATACCGCAGGATCTCTATCAGAGTGACGCCCGTATAAGAGAAGAGGTCAAATCATTAGAGTATAAACTTTTCAAGCAGAAGAACCCCTCACTTTTCTCAAGGATAATCAGGCTTGGATCCAATACCTTAGGCAGAGTTATAAAGTTTAACATCAATCCAGAGCAGGAGAAGAAGATTAACACGATGATTTACCTCATCGGAGGGGACTACGATGCAAGGGAGCTTTATGGTTTCTCAATCTCAGTTCTCATTCTTGGGATGATCATAGGTGCCGCCCTTCTCATATTAGGCCAATACTTAGCAGGCATCGGTGCCATAGCAGCTGGGATCATTCTGATGCCGCTTATACAATCCTATCCAAAAAGAGAATTGAATATTAGGATGAGCAAGGCATCTAGCGATCTTGTGACTTTTGTTCTATATCTCGTCATATCAATGCGTCAAACCCCAAATTTAGAGACAGCTGTCCAATTTGCGTCAGATAACCTTTCAAGCTATCTCGCTTTTGATCTTAAGAAGCTGATTTGGGACACGGCAGCAAGAAAATACAAGAACATAAAAGATGCCTTGGATGATTACTCAACAAGATGGGCGAAGACGAGTCCAGCCTTCGTGGATTCGATATTTCTCATCGAGAGTTCGCTTTATCAAAGGGACGAAGAGACAAGACTTGAGCTGTTGGATGAGGCATCCAATAGGATCCTGACAGGAACGCTGGAGATGATGAATACATATGCGATGTCCTTGAAGGAGCCTTTGAATATGATATACATGATGGGTATGGTCCTTCCCGTCCTCGGTCTGGTCCTTGCGCCGATGCTGATGGCTTTTGTAGCCATACCAGATTTCGGTCCTATGCTTTTTGTTGGTTACGATATAATTCTGCCTTTGATGATATATTTCATGATAAGAGACAGGCTCATCGCCAGACCGGCAGGTTTTGCTCCGCCGGATGTCGACAGGATACCAAACATACCAAAGATAGGGCACTTTTTTATCAAGATAGGAAAGAAGAAATATGATATCAATGCGATATTCCCAGCTATAGCCGTTTTTGTAGTCTTTCTAGCGGTATTCCTTTATCTTTCCCCATTGCTCGTAAACTTCTCTCCAGTCCAAGTTTACATCTCTCTCATCCTCACCGCAGGCATAGGCATGTCAATATACACATACCTTAAGCTTTCAATCTTTCAGATAAAAGCGGTGAGGGATCAGATAGCTTCGATAGAGAATTCATTCGCTGCGGCAACGTTTCAGCTTAGTTCATTCCTGTCGCAGGGGATGCCGGCAGAGACGGCCATAGTGAAAGTAAGCGAATCGATGAGGAACACTCCAGTATCGACTTTCTTTGATGTCACTGTAAACAACATAAAGCAGTTAGGCATGAGTCTTAAAGATGCACTTTTCGATCCGGAGAACGGATCGACGGTTTTCTTTCCATCAGCGATGGTGATCGCTTCTATGAAGGTTTTCATGGAATCGGCGGAGAAAACCGTCAGGATAGCTGCGATGGCCATGTTATCTATATCAAGGCATCTCACAAATTTGAAGAGGATAGACGATGAGATAAAGAATCTCTTGGATGATGTTACATCGGGAATGCGCGTTGAGGTTGGTCTTCTCAGCCCAGTGATGGCGGGTATCGTAGTCGGGATGACAACCCTCATAGGTTCTGTTCTGACTTCACTTTCATCCTCTATATCATCTATAAGTTCGGATCTTGGAAGCTCATCAGGCCTTGGTGGAGCGAACAGCGCTCTCCCCCTCGCTTTCGGTCTTTTTAATCTTTCGGGCGGGGCCATACCACTTTATGTTTTTCAACTTGTCATCGGAATATATCTGATCTTCCTAGGCATCATAATAGGTTATTCGATAGCCAACATAGACCAACCAAACGATCCGATCGAGATAAGGGAAAAGATAGCCTCTGTCATCTTCAGTTCTATCATAATATATATCCTCATAGCTTTCATCACAACCTTTGCATTTGCCTCTTTAGGCAGCTCCGTCCTTTCGGCGACTCAGTTCATGTGATTAAAAAATTCATTCTTTTCAGCAAACAACATTCCTAAGTCCGCTACCTTTTAGCATACCTGATAGGTTTTCTAGCGTCTCATCTATTATCCTCTCAAGCGCTTCATTAGTGTTGTAAGCGATATGTGGAGTAAGGATGACATTGTCGTATCTCTTCAATATGCTGTCTTCTAAGGCCAATTTTATAGTGTCATAACTTTCTCCTTTTCTTATGATTTCCATTTCCTTTCCTGCGAACTCTTCTCCCTCTATCACATCGAGTGCAGCTCCAGCCAGCGTTTTTGATTCGATCCCATTTATTATGGCTTCAGTGTCCACCACCGCCCCTCTGGATGTGTTAATAAGGTAGGAGCCCTTTTTCATTCGGAGGATATTGTCCTTATTTATAAGATGATATGTCTCCTTCGTCAGAGGCACATGAAGCGTCACGATATCAGAGGAATTCAATAATTCTTCAAGTTCAACCTTGACACCGCCGATACTGTCTATAAGTTGATTGTTTCTGTGTGAATCATACAGGATCCTCATCCCAAACGCTTTGGCTATCTGAGCCACAATCGTGCCTATCCTTCCCGCGCCTATTATTCCGATGGTTTTTCCATTCAACTCAGAGCCTGGCATGGTGTTTGCTTCACCTCTGCGATTTAGATTGATTCCTCTCAAAAGGGAGAGGATCAAGAGGAAGGTGAACTCAGCAACTGTGCGGTCCCCATAGTCCGGAACGTTGCAAACCTTTATTCCTCGTCTTTTGCATTCATCGATGTCTATGTGGTCGAACCCGGTTGATCTTGTGAGGATCAGCTTCAGATCAGCAAATTTATCAAGTGTTTCCTTTCTTAGTTGGGAGTTAATGAAAACGGAGATCACATCTGCGGAATAATCGTCCACCTGCGCGGAATCGACATCAGATCTGTTGATCTTAATGTTTATTTCCTTGTTCTTTTCGGCGAAGTCATTTATTTTCTTTTCCTCAAGTTCACTTGCATCAAAGAAAACAACCTTCATACAATTTATGTCTGTTTCTACAAATTAATGCCTTTTTGTGGCTGTAGTCTTCAGCATTTCCAAAGCTAGTAAATATGCTTTTAAATCAATGTTGCTTAGGAAATAATGAGGTGATTTAAAATGGCGGATTTTGTGAGGAAAAGCTCCGTTAAGGAGGAAGTGAAGAAGGTCGGCAAGGACATGAGGTGTCCTGATGAAACCGTTGAGGGCCTCGATAAATTAGTCAAGCAATTGATAGCTAAGGCTGTTGAGAGGGCCAAGGCGGATGGTAGGAAGACCGTAAGACCGCACGACTTCTGAATTCATCCGAAAACTTTGTTGTCTTTTTATTTTAATCTTTTCTTATTCTTTTTGTGGTTGACATACCTTCAGTACTTGGTGTGGTGATAATAATTGTTGGAGTCATCACTCTCATAAGGATCATCAAGCCGCTTTTGGAAGGGATCATAATCGTCGTTGTCATCGTCATCGGCAGTCTCCTTCTCT
The DNA here is from genome assembly GCA_023261805.1 of Candidatus Parvarchaeota archaeon. Taxonomy (GTDB): domain Archaea; phylum Nanobdellota; class Nanobdellia; order Parvarchaeales; family Parvarchaeaceae; genus Acidifodinimicrobium. The sequence goes on from JAGDXV010000021.1 coordinate 48,942, forward strand.
TTCATTCTGCCCCGATAATAGGCTTGCCAAACTTTCATATGCCCGTATCAACAGGTTTGAACATTTTTGATGCCCAGCCTGGAAATGGGAACACGACGGATGTAATTGTTTTCAATGCTTACACGTTCTCACTTGATTCATTCACTGCGACACTTAATAATAAGCCAGTTGGAGTTCTAGACAAAAACCTTGTGATACCTCCGCTGAAATTTGGTGTTTTGATCCTCAATTCAACGGGCAAAGGGGTGATAACTCTTCAGGGGATGACGAATATTCTCGGCTTTAACCTTGGGAGTATGACAGCAGAGTACAATTATACATGAAATCAGACCGTAGAGACGGGTAATAGTGAAGCTGGATCTCCACGGTCATGAATATCATCAATCAAAAGACTTAAATATTCCTACTTCTATAGAATATAACTATGCATACAAACCCCCTTTATACCAATAGAAAATCACAGTCAGCCCTAGAATACATGATGACCTATGGCTGG
>JAGDXV010000010.1 GCA_023261805.1 Candidatus Parvarchaeota archaeon
TACAGGCGTTCAGTGATTTAGAACCAAAGACCTGAAAAAAGGTCTTTCAGGTTCTTTTTTTGTTTTTTTAATTTGAATTCTTTTTATTGAATTTTATTCTTAAGATTTAAAAAATCAAAGGAATTTTTCCAGAAAAGAACCTTTAAAAGTTACAGAGACCAAAGAAAGAGTATATGAAATTAGAAATAGTCAGGGGAAGGTATGATATCAATCCGTGGATCCTTTTTTCTATCCTTGTAATACTCGCTGTCATCCTTGTTGTTTTCATAGCAATGTATTACGTCGGTTTATCGGATCAGAAATATCAATCTATTCAGTTAAATCAGGAATGTGCCTCTTACGGTCAGTCATTGATGCAGATATTAACCTCGAATGAAACGCTTCCCGGACTGAATTCATCAGTATCTAGGAATCTTCTGAATATATCTAAAGACACGGTTGTTTATTGTTATTATTCCCCCTCCTGTGCGGATGTCAAGCCAGTGATACCGAACTCTCTCAGTTGTTTATGTGATATTCTTCAGCCGAACAGAACCTTAATAACGGGCCTCTGTATGAAGCAGCAGCTGAGCTGAAAGGAGTTTTAGAGAAAAAATGGAAGAAGAGGAAAAGATAGGCATACTCGCGCACGTTTTCAACAAGAAGCTGAGTGGAACTTACTTTTTCAATAATATCGATTTCATCGTCCAGGAGATGCCATCGAAGGATGAAATATTGAGTCTCTCGAAGATCGAGGAAAAACAGCCGGAGACGAAAGGAGACTTCCTGATCTTTACGATGGTTAAGGAGGGCCTCTCAACGGCCCAGGCGCTGAGCGCCATTTCAACGAGGACGCACACGAGCATAAAGCGTTTCGGATATCTAGGGAACAAGGATAAGCACGGGATGACGGCGCAGAGGATAAGCGTTTTCAAGGGGGATCCAGAGGTTTTTAGGCAGATAGATAGTCCCTGGCTCTTTTTGAAGGATTTTCATTTCTCAGACAAGCCATGCAGGATAGGGGACCTTTATGGAAACAAATTCTCGGTTTTGATCAAGGATTTCAGCGGAACAGAGGAAGACGTCAAGGAATTTGTCAGCGTTGCGGAGAAAGGACTACCAAATTTCTACGGAAAGCAGCGGTTCGGTGTTAACGCGGTGAATATAGAGCTATCAAAGAAGATAATAGCCAGGGATTTTAAAGGGGCGCTGGAGCAGTTCCTGCAGATAATGGAACCGGTGGATACCGATAAACTCAAGGAACATCTGAAAATCCATAAAAATGATTATATAGGCGCCATAAGGCTTATCCCAAAGTATCTCAGGCTGCTGATACTCCAATCATTTCAATATAATATATTCAACAAGATCCTGAGCGAAGCGATCAAGAGGAACGTAAGGGTCGACGAAATTCCCCTTATAGGATATGATTTGGACGTGGAGAGCATAGAACCCCCAGAAATGAGGCAGATCTTCAGGGATATAATAAGGCAGGAAGGTATCGATCTCAGCTCACTCATGATAAAAGAGATGCCAGAGGTCAGCATGAAGACCTTCAAGAGGGCAGCCTTCTTCATACCCGAGAATTTCTCCTATGATCTTTTCGAAAATGTCGTCATCCTTGATTTCATCCTGAGAAAGGGGATATACGCCTCCGTTTTGCTCTCGGAATTCATACAGGAAAGGAAGTACTAGGAGGAAATATTCTGTTTGCAGAGGTCTGAGGATGAAGAATATTTACATATATATTGTATTATCTGGGGCGTCGTCAGATACCCTTTCACGATGTACTTTCCATTTATCACGAGCATCGGAAATGTTGTGACATTGTAATATCTGTCCAGTGCACTCACAGCGCTGACATTTGCATGGGCATTTAAGACCGTCGCAACGGTCGTATAGTTTGAAATATACGATATATAAGCCAGCTCCTGACCCTCATTCACACAGCCATTGCATGTAGAGCTTCCGGGATAGAACATCAAGAGATTGACAAATTTATTCCCACATTCCTCGTTTGTACGCTGAACGAGCACCCAGAAATTCAATCTGGTATAGGTCAATTGGTTTGAAAGCTGGGAATACTGCGGCGTGACGACGGAACCGCTCATAGCGGAATTGAGTTCATTGCTTAATTCGTTCAGGTTGTTGGACAGGGTCCCTATCCCTGCCTCGAGAATAGCACATGAAAGGGAAGTGTTTGTATAATCCAGGTTAGAGGTCAGTATTAGCGCCTCAAGGCTCTGCTGGTCTTGGCTCAGGCTCGTTTGTATCACTGGCTCCTTCAGACTTGCGAGCATGTATCCGAAGACGAAGGAGATCCCTATCATCAGGATCACCGCAAATACAGCAAGCATCAACTTTGTGTGTTTATTCTCCATTTGACATCGCCTCTAAGCATTCCTGCCTTCAGTGCACCGTAAAACCAGGAGAAGGCAAGCAAATACCCGAAAAATGTGATGTAAAGGCCAACAGCAAGGGTATCTCTCACAGGATCGAGGGTTTTTTTCATGCCTTTTAGCGCATACATAAGATAGAAGAGTCCGATGAAGAGCGTTATCAGGGACAGGATGGTTATCTCGTTGAAACTAAAGAAATATATGTAAAGATCATTCAGGCTTGTGCTGATCAGATAGTTTATGCCTATGTTTGTTACAGTTGTATATGCGCCGGATATATCAATATATATGTAGTAAGCCAGCTCGGGTATCACCATTATTGACAGAGCAGTTGACAAGAGTATGAGAAGAATCACACTTTTGCTTACCGAGGCCTTCTCCTTATCAAGAAGCGCATGATACCTTGATACGTTCACAAAGAAGCCGGTATACCATCTTATCCTCTGTTTGAGCAGCTTAAGAGTGGTGTGAGGGACGACCGTGTATGTAAAGGCGTTGATTTTGTTCCTTATCTTGTACCCGTTTGCAAGCAGTCTGATGGCAATCTCCATATCCTCTGTGATATTTCCCTCATCAAAGTATCCAACCTTCTCCAGGGTGCTTCTTCTGAAGAGAGACCCCGGGCCGGGGGCAACCAGGAGGGCATCCATCTTGCTGAAAGCTTTTCTGAGGACCATCGAAAATATGTAATCGTATTCCTGAAGCTTTTCTATGAAGTTCCTTGGCCTGTATACAGCAACTGATGGCGTCACCACAGCGACCTTTTCATCGTCAAACATCGACAGAAGACGCTTTAATGCCAATCTGTCAATCATCGAATCAGCATCAAGCGTTAGTATGAATTGCTCGTCTTTAAGCGAATTTTTCAGGATATAGTTCATCACACTTGCCTTTCCATTCACGCCGGTGTCGATCGCATGCACCCTCTTTGATTCAAGGCTTTTGGCGACCTTTCTCGTTTTTTCATCGGAAGCCTTGTTCAGGCCGATGTAAATGCTGATTTTTTGTGCGGGGTAATCAACTTTTTTCACGCTTTCCACGCTTTTTTTCAGGTCCTCGCCCTCAAACAGTGTAGGTATCACAACAGCTATCTTTGGGTAATCCTTCACTTTTCTAGTTTTCTCTTTTTCATTGAAGATCTCAAAATAGACCATCAGCCAAAAGAAGGTTATGAGCAGTATCAGTATCACAAGCACAAGATATGCGATCTCTGAAAGTGAATACATCATTATCTATCTCTTGAATTCTATACTTAAATGCCTTTTCTGGAAATTTTAAATATTTCCATCTCATCATCAATAGATGAATATCGAGGAGGGGCAGAAATTCCCGGATTTTAGACTGGAATCTGATGATGGAAGGGAGGTTTCTCTTTCAGATTTGATCGGTAAAAAGGCAGTCATCTACTTCTATCCGAAGGATGACACCCCAGGATGTACAAAGGAGGCATGCAGCTTCAGGGACAATATCAATACCTTTGAATCACTGGGCATACCAGTTTTTGGAATAAGTGTTGACAGCGTTGAATCCCATAGGAAATTCAAGCAAAAATATTCCTTGCCTTTCAAATTGTTGAGCGATTCTGACAGGAAATTGATCTCAAGCCTGAAAATTCAATCGCCGACCGGACGTGCATCCAGGGTCACCTTCATACTTGATGAAAAGGGGAAAATACTGAGGATATATCCAAAGGTTTCCCCGGACAGGCATGCAGAGGAGATACTGTCTTTTCTAAAGCAGAACGTGTGAAACTTCCGTCTGTCATGGGATCATGTCAGATATTCGCATGTATCAAGCAGAAGAGAGGATTTGATCTTTGAATCAAAGAGCCAGCGACACGCCAGGGCGGGATCTGCCTTTGAAAGGTTTACATCATTGTAGTATCCACCGGGAAGATCGACTGGAGGTATATACACGCATTTCTGTCCGCCGTATATATAAATTTCATTCTTGTCATACCTTAGAGGAAGTGTCGTATTGATTGGTCCATAGAAATTTACGATTGGCAAGCTGGGCGTGTCGTTTCTTATGTAAGTTGCGCTCAGCCCATAGTAGTTTAATGGAACCCATTCATTAGACTCAACGGTGCAGTTGGTTGTGTTATAGAGAGAAGAGAAGGCGGAGATCCCCATCCTTAACAGGTTTTGATTTGAGAGCGCAACTGGATATACAGTATTCAGCATTATAACAGCTATCATGAAGCTTGCCGCAGCGAAGGGCAGCAGCCAGGTTATATCGACCTTTTTAGTGAAAAGCGCTAAAAGAAGCGTCAGGAACAATGATATACCGAGGAAGAACCTGTAAACACCGATCCCCTCGGTGAACAGATGTCCAACAGCGAGATAGATATAGATGGAAATGATGACGGATAAGGATAAAATGGAAACATCAAGTATCTTCGATCTGTCTTTGAGTATCTTCCTCAGGTATTTTCCTTCGAATATGATAATAAAAGAGGTTATCACAGCGATGGGGATCAGTTCGTACAGGCCAAGCCAACCGTACTTTTCAAGGTTGCCGGATATCGAAGGTATGAGACCGGACCCACTGTTTTCGATGAAGGACTTGGCAAGCGGGTATATTGAGTTATGAAATACTGAAAAATTATACACAAAGTATGGTGTCAGTGTGGTGAGGAAGGCGATGATCGCAAGGAAGAAATTTCTTATGGATCTGAGGTCCTTTCTTAACATGAAAAGAAGAAGAGGAGAGAAAAAAAGTGCATCGTATTTTGAAAGGAAAGCTAGCGCTAGGAAAAGACCGGAGAGAGGATCCCTCTTTTTTATCGATGATACATAAAAGATCAGGAAGGAGAAGAGCAGCAGTTCGGAGCCATTCTTCATCGAGTAAAACAAAAAGAAAGGATTGAAAACTATGAGCACAAGGACGAGTAACTTTATGTTGAACGCATCAGAGAAAGCACTGAGAGAGAGGAAGAAAATCAGCGTGCTAAGGGCGATGAAGGCATAAACGGCGTAGCCGCCCAGAAAAAGGCTGAAAATACCTATCAAAAGGTTCTCCAGGGGAGCCCTTTGATCTTCGAAATAATTTCCATTGTGAAAGAGGAAATTCGCATTCAGTATCCTTGAGAGCATGTCCCAGTTTTGCAGCAGATGGAACTGAACAGAGAAGAAAATAACTATAAGGACGAGATAAGAAAGGATGATAAGCATCCGATAGCTGTAGATAATATTTGATATCCTATTTAGGACGCGGTTAATGTTTTCTTCATTGTTTCGCTTCTTACCTTTTGTTTTGTACTTCATAGCTTCTCTATCTCTTTAGAATTATTTTCGGCGATGGTTTTCAGTTTTTGTATGATCTTTCTTAGCTCTTTTTCATCCAATTGTCTGTTCGCATGTTCCTTTTCCTGAAATTTTCTCAGCCAGGAGGCCTTTGATAGGCTTAGGCTGTCCTTTCTTTTTCTTGGTATTATATGAAGGTGAAGATGTCTGATGGATTGACCAGCGTCCTTCCCTTCCTGGAGGATAAGGTCGAACTGATGCGCACCAGAGAACTTCAGTGCGATGTAGATGGCTTTCTTTGTGAAGGACACGAATTCGGCCTTCTCCTCGGCATTAAGATCCAGAAAGGAGGAAACATGCCTTTTCGTTACGACAAGGGAATGCCCCTTAACGACGGGCCTTATGTCATAAAGAGCTACAAAGTGCTTTCCGGTGTAAAATGCCTGTCTATTGATGGCAGGGCCGCAAAATGGACACTTCATACCGTATCCAAACCTTTCCTCTGTCTTATCTGCTTCAGAACCTGGTCGTAAAGTTCCTTTGGAAGGCGTCTGAACTTTTCGTCTACAAGAGACCAAGAACCTCTCCCCTCGGTTTCCGACCTCAGTTCGTTCGTGAAGTCAAATGTTGTGGCTACCGGCTGATCGGCCATTATTGTGGCTTTGTCTCCCTCTTCTTTCACATCCACAATTACGCCTCTTTTGGATTGTATCAGCGCCGTGACATTGCTGAGATAATTCATAGGTATGTCCACCCTTATGACCTGTATTGGCTCGAGCAACACAGGGCTCGCGCTAAGAAATGCGTCCTTTATCGCATCTCTTACAGCAGGGATCACCTGCGCCGGTCCACGGTGTATGGCATCCTCGTGGAGTATCGCATCCGTCAACACCACCTTAACCCCCTGCACCTCCTCTTTACATTGTGGGCCCGCCTTCATGACGTCAACGAAGGCCTCAACGCACATATCTATGACTTCACCTATGTGAACTATTCCCCTGGTCATGTCAAGGAACATGTTTGTCTGGTATATCGCATATACTTTCTTGGCTTCCTCCTTGTCCATCCCAGCCTCCTCGAGCTTCTTTCTATTTTCCAGGCTTATCTCCTTTCCTCTCGGTATCGAAACTTCTCCGCTGTCCAAAAGCTTTATTATCTCATCAGACAAAGGTTCAACATAGAGGTAGAATTTGTTGTGCTTATTCGGAGATTTCCCCTCGAAGACCTGGCTTCTTGCGGTGATACTTTCCTTGTAAACAACGATCGGCTGAGAAGTGACGATATCTATCCCGTAGGTCCTTTTCAGTTTATCCTCTATTATCTCGAGGTGCAGACTTCCAAGGCCAGCGATCAGGTTTTCACCAGTCTCTGGGTTGATGGATACCTTCACTGTCGTGTCTGCTATCGCGATGTCCCGAAGGGCTTGTATCAGCTTAGGAAGATCCTTTGGATTCTTAGCTTCTATAGCTTTGACAACCACCGGATCGAGGACATGTTTTATTGGTTCGAAGGGGGTGGCGTCCTGCAGGCTTGATAGGGTTTCTCCAGCTACGACATTCTTCAGGCCGGCGATACCTATCTGATTACCCGCCGTTGCGCTCTCGACCTGGAATTTCTGCGGTCCCTTCCAAATATATATCTGCTGTACTTTGTTCACTTGTTTGCTGTTGACGAGGAAGACATCCTGCCCCCTGACGAGCTTTCCTGAGAATATTCTCCCGACAGCTATCTCACCTGCCTGGGGGTCTACCTCTATGTTTGTGACTGAAAGCATCAATGGGCCATTTTGATCGCATGCGAGCAGTGCCTTGCCGACCTCACTATCGAGGTCTCCATGCCATATTATAGGGACCCTGTATTTCTGTGCTTCCACCGGGTTCGGCAGGCTGTCGACGACCATTTCTAGGAGAACCTTATACACAGGCGATCTTTTGGATAGTTCCTTTACTTTTTCCTTGTCATTGCTAAGATACGCATCATAAACATCCTTGAAGGTTATTCCTATCTCCTGCATCCTTTTCATTGAAAGCGCCCAGTTTTCTCTAGAAGCCCCGAAGGCGACGGTATTCGACTGGATGCTGACCTGCCACTTGTCCTTGAGTTCCGATGGCGCAAGGTCCTTGATGAATGAATTGATTTGAACGATCAGTTTGACAAGGTGCTGTTGCATCTGTTCCGGAGTGAACCTCAGTTCGGTAATCAGCCTGTCTATTTTGTTTATGTATAGTATAGGTTTCACCTTGTCCCTCAGCGCCTGTTTTAGAACCATCTCTGTCTGTGGCATGACGCCCTCGACAGCGTCCATAACGACTATCGCCCCATCTATAGCCCTGATCGCCCTGGTGACGTGTCCTCCGAAGTCGACGTGGCCGGGGGTATCTATTAGGTTGATGAGATATTCATCTCCTTCCTTCCTTTCATAAACCATGTTGACATTCGAGGATTTTACCGTCATCTGTCTTTCCTGTTCAACCTTCTCTGAATCAAGATAAAGCTGCTTTCCAGCCTTCTCCTCCGAGAGCATCCCGCATCCCGCAAGAAGGGTGTCAGCAGTCGTCGTTTTACCGTGATCTATGTGGGCTATGATGCCGATATTCCTTATTCTTTCCCTCTGTGGCATCAGCCTCATCACTTTTTCCGTCAATGATTCTTTTTCAGGCATTTGTATGTTTAGGTTGTCATCCTTTTTAACCCTTTTGTTTTTGATGACTGCCGATTTTCAGTGATTGTCCGTTCTCCAGACATAACCCTCAGAAAAGACGTATTTGAAGAGGAAGGCGATCAGAATACCGACAAAATTAGCTAGAAGGTAAAGCATGAAGAAGGACAGTGAATACGCGACGACAAGGTTTATCACTCCCGATGCAGCGGTCACACCGATGAATTTTGCGAGAGAGGAGGAAAATGGAGATCTTGCCTTAAAGGTGATGTAATGATTCATTAGAAAATTGACAAGGGTGGATATTACAATGGCGTAAACCAGCGCGTATATCAAAGGCATAAAGAAATAAAATTCATACAGAAGAAACTCATTAAAGAAGATACCAAAAATTCCTATCGAAAGAAACAGCGCCAGGCGATAATTGTTTAGTCTCAATACCTGCCAGACGAACTGGAGCATCACAAGTAGACTAAGTTTAGATTTTCCATGTTTTCTATATCCATATGGGTATGGAAAATGCGTTTTCTTGCTTCCCTTCTTGAGGTTCATGAAAACCTCAAGCATTATCTTATATCCGATCGGTTTTATTCTCTCTACATTCACACTTTTCAATCTAAATCCGAAGAATCCGGACATCGGGTCTTTAAGCCATTTGCTTTCGGGAACAAGGGTTTTCACGAATACCGTCCCTAGGTGAGAGATCAATCCTCTGCTTGGTAGTCTCTTTCCCTTCTTCACCCCCTCGACGAAATCGTACCTGCTTAGCAGATCAAATATCCTTCCTATGCTGTTATAGTCATGCTCAAAATCCGCATCCGTTACGACGACGGAGGCATCCTTCTCCCTTATGCTTCTTATTCCAGTGAGCACCGCAGAGGCCAACCCAAGCTTTTTTTCTCTAATGATCAGCTTTACATTCCTAAATTTCCTGCATATCTCCTCAGTCCCATCCTGGGAGTTGTCATCGACGATGATGACATTGTATTTTCTAAGTATCGGCAGCAGTTCTCTTAGATTTTCGGCTTCCTTATACGTCGGTATTATGATGTATCTTTTGTTTTTCACCATACTTTCTTTTCTTTTGAATATTTTAACGTAAATGGCAGATTTAAATACAGGAAAATTATTAAACTCTATATAATGATCGAGGCAGTACCCTCGGAGGTATAATCATGAAAGCGAAGTTAGTTAGTGCTGCCAAAAAAGCAGCGGCAA
>JAGDXV010000007.1 GCA_023261805.1 Candidatus Parvarchaeota archaeon
GTGCTCGTCGGGCTCATAACCCGAAGGTCGATGGTTCAAATCCATCTCCCGCTATAAACTATTCTCCTGACAATGTATAGCGTATTTTCAATTGTATTCTTAGGGCCCACTGGGATTTGAACCCAGATTAGATGGTTACTCCCAGCGGCATCGAAGCCATCGATCCTATCCGTTAGACTATGGGCCCTATGCTAATTATTGCTCCAGGAAAATATTTATACTAAAAGAGATTCAAAAGATGAATGGTCAGAGAGGTTGATTATAATCCTAAACCGATCGATGAGGATTTCCTTCAAAAACAAGATGAATATCCTATCACAGGAGAGCATAATGGACACAAGGTGAGGGCGCAGGGAAAACAGAGGACAGATGCGGATGGTAAGCCATATCCTACACAATTGGGGATACATGGTACACAGGTGGCTGTCGATTGGGAAGCCTGTCTCGCAGATGGAGTATGCATGGATGTATGTCCAGTCGATGTCTTTGAATGGTTCCTCAATCCAGGTAAGAAGGGCAGCGGAAACGATAAGATTATAGAAAAAGGAAGCGACGAGTGGAATAAATATAGAACAGACAAATCAGATCCTGTCAGGGAATCGGATTGCATCTTCTGCATGGCTTGTCAGCAGTCTTGTCCAACACATGCTATTAAGATCACACCGCCGTGAAACACTGAATCCTATTCACAAATAAATTATTTTTCCCTTCGGACCGACATTAAAAACTTCAGTCTCTCCTATCTTATCCTCTAAACCGAAGGTCTCATGAACATGACCGCATATGCACTTGTCGGGCTTCAGTTTCTCTATCATCTCTCTAACAGCTTTACTACCTATATTAACATTTCTTCCTACCGTATCCAACTTTGTTTTATATGGTGGCATGTGAACCACCAAAACCTTCCTCTTTGCATCTTTCACATAGTTAAATGATCTTTCTATTCTGCTTCTAACCTCGTCCTCGGAGATTTCATTTGGTCCTATATTTGCAAGACCACATCCGAAGAACCCTACATCCCCAACCTTAAATGAGTATTGATGAAGATTATAAAGAGTATCCGGATATTTTTTGCTCAAAAAGAAAATATCGGCTTCGCTCTCATGATTGCCTGGGATTATTGCGATCTTCTTCTTAGAATTAGTCAGGGGCTTAAGCAGACCCTCTAGACCCTTGCCGAGAACAGTAAGATCGCCAGCCAAAACAACCAGATCCACGTTCTTCTCCTTGGCTTTCTTAGCAAGCTTTTCAACTGTATCCAAATCAGCATGTATATCCGAAGCTGCAAGTATTTTCATAATATCTTAAAGGAAATGCCAATTTAAAATCGTTTGTCAAGAGTCGTATTCTCTTCTTTATTCAAGTATTTCTTTAGCTTCTCGGCGATCTTCGATCCGAGCAAGGCTGAAAGCCTTTCCAGTCTTTCATTCTTGATGTCTGAAATGGTTTTTATGCCGTAACTGAACAATCTTCTTGCCCTTACGCGCCCTATATCAGGTAGGCTCACCAAAGGTATCAGCTCCTCCTTCACTCCGTTTACAATGCGCACCTCTAGATTCATGAAGAAACCAGTTTCTTTGCCTTCAGCCCTCGCTATTTCCTTAAGACTATGAATAAGCCACTGTGCGGTTTGAAGCAAGGAGTACAGTTCACCGGGGGCTATCCCGTAATTCTCTTCAAGATATCTCTCTGGCTTTTCATTTATCCAGTCATCTAAGATATGCGCCAGCTTTAATGCGCTGACAAATCTATCATAATCAATAAGGTCTTTATCAAAATTGATGTCCAAATCGTAACTTTCTTCCTCGTACTTTTCGTACTCTTTTTCGCTCACTCTCATAACATCTAATTCCTGACTTAGACTTATGATGTGCAATGCACTGAAAGCATCAAACTTTTCGTTCGATCTTATGAAAGAATCAAAGACGACGCCTGTCTCCGGTGAAAGATAGAGCGCATTCACAAGCTTGCCCAGCCTGGTTGAAACTAGGAAACCCTGATCCTCGATCAATTTGTTCTCCAAAAGAAAATCAATCGCATCATCGATGTATTCTTCGAATTCCATGCCGCTGTACGCAGCGAAGGTGTCCTCAAAAAACTTCGTTATTGAGACTTCATTCTGATACAGTCCAAAGCAGATGAGAGCAAGAACGTAACGTCTGACACTGTTTTTATCTATAAAGGTTGAAACTATCGGCTCTAACTCCCCATCTATATATTTTTCCTTTATCAATTCATATTCTCTATCACTCCTTGCGATTATTATAGCACTTCCTTTTTTATCATACTTCGGCCTGCCTGCTCTGCCCATCATCTGATCCACTTCTATCTTTGGAAGAAAGGACATGCCAAATCCCTCATATCTATAGACTGAGGAGATAACAACCGTGTTGGCCGGTAAATTAACACCAAGCGCAAGGGTTGGGGTTGCGCATATAAAACGTATCCTTCCTGACTTGAATTCTTCCTCCACTATTTTTCTCTGTTCGTTCACCAATCCGGCATGGTGAAAAGCGACACCCTTTCTAACCGTCTCCGCCAAAGATTCGCATTGAGAAGTCGGCGGGTCCAACACACCCAAAATCTTGCCTGCTATCCTCCCCAATTCTTCCTTTTCTTCTTTGCTCAATTTTCTCTCAAAGATGTCACCTATCAATTTTGCAGAAGAAACAGCAGACTTTCTCGTAGGAGAAAATATCAATGCCTGTCGCTTATTCTCTATAAGGTCATTCACTATGTTCAGCAAAGGATCAGAAAAAGGGGTCTTAAGTTCCCTTTTCTCATCACCAATGAGCTCCCCATCTAAATAGATTGTTTTCGTGAGTTTCACGGGCCTATAATCGCTTTTAACAAGCTTTGCATCCAACCAATCGGCCAATTCTTCACCGTTCTCAATTGTTGCGCTAAGCGCTATTATCTGTGCCTTAGGAAACAATTGTTTGTTCATTGTGATGACAAATTCGAGGGTTGCACCGCGATCAGGTTCACGGAGAAGATGCACTTCATCATATACTATACAACCTATGTTTCCCAGAAAATCCCTCGAATTCCTGAGGATGCTGTCAAACTTTTCGGTTGACGCAAATATTACATCGTATCTTCCTAATCTGTTATCATATTCATCATAAGCTCCCATGAAAAGGCCTGCCTTTACATCGGGATGATTTTGCTTGAACTCCTCAAATTTTTCGGATATCAAAGCACGCATCGGTGCAAGATACACGGCCCTCTGTCCTTTAGATAAAGAATTGATTATGGCCATCTCTGCTATCAATGTCTTGCCCGATGCAGTTGGAGATGAAACCAAAATATTCTTCCCATCAAACAGGCCTGCCTCTATTGCCATTTCTTGAGGGGGCGTAAGATGGTCCACTTTCCCCCTCAAAAACTCTTCTATTTCTTTGGGCAGTCTCATGCGAATCACTTTAAAGCTTATAACTTGATACTTAATATATTTCGAATATGAGGGTTCTATTCCTAGGCTGGGAGTTTCCACCTCAGACTGTTGGGGGTTTAGGTGTTCACACCTATAATATAGTCAAAGCTCTAAACTCGCTTGGGGTTAGCGTTTCTCTGATTCTCCCAAAAGGTTCGTACCAAAAGATAGATGGCGTCAAATTTATCATACTTCCAACTGGCGTAAAGTTTTCCGTTTATTCGGATAGAACAAAACCGATACCCTTTCTTTATAATGATCTGCTCGGATCTGTTGAGAAATTCGCTCAGGAAGCCCTCGATGCCGCAAGGAATGAAGATTTTGATGTTATTCAAGCAAACGATTGGCTAACAGCTATCGCCGGAATAAGAATAAAGCAGGCAACGCACAAGCCGCTAGTGATCACGATCCACAGCACAGAATACGATAGAACGATAGGGAATCCATGGAAATGGATCTCTGACATCGAGAAACTTGCCATGAATGAAGCGGATATTGTAGTCACAGTAAGTAACAGAATGAAACAGGAAATAATTAGCCTTTATGGTATAAACCCAGAAAAGATAAAAGTTATTTACAATGCGATTAACCGTGGTTCGCTTCAAACCGATAAATTCAAGCAAGAATCAGAGCTGATTCTATATGTCGGAAGATTAAGCATACAAAAGGGGGTCGATCATCTGATAAGGGCATTTAAGATCGTTGCAGAAAACGATCCTGAGGCCATCCTCGGAATCGCAGGAGATGGTCCTGAAATGAAAAATTTGATAGAGCTGTCGATAAATCTTGGTTTAGCCGGAAAGGTGCTCTTCTTTGGAAGAGTGTCCGATACAGAGCTTGAACAGCTTTACCGCATGGCAAGAGTCTTTGTTATGCCTTCGGTCTCCGAACCTTTTGGAATTACCGCGCTTGAATCGGTAGCATCCGGAACCCCAACAATAATCTCCACAGAATCAGGGGTTTCAGAGGTACTGAAGAATGTTTTTAAGGTAAATTTCTGGGACTCCAATCAGATAGCTGATATAATCCTCGGCATACTCAAATATCCGGCAGTTGGGGAGGAAATAGCAAAAAGAGCATATAATGACATCTCTAATATCACGTGGGAGAACAGTGCAAGAAAATTCATAGGGATATACAACAGCCTTCTCAGCTCACAGTGAACGGAAAAACCACATTCACCTGTGGAAAAGTATTATCAACAGCATATAGGCTAAAGTATCCTGGTGATAAGGCGAGATTCAGATTGTAAACGAAGTTCGATGAAAGAGAGCCGGCCAAGAGCACTGAGGTTCCATTTGAATACCTCAGATAAAGTGAAACCGTGGTTGGAAAGCCGCCTCCGTATACCTTTGATGGAACGTTCAGGCCGTTATTTCCATACATGAAAGCAACAGATAAAGTGGAATTATTTCTATAGATTGCAAGATTGGATAAATTGAAAGATTCAAAGGACGTATTTAGGGTATCCATGCCACAGGAGGCTGAGCGTTTGTTATAAGTGATCACCACCACTCCTTTAGAAAGGGAGATGTTATATGGATAGTAGACATAAGAAGAATTCAAAATATGCAGATCATAGACTGAAAAACTTCCCGTAGACGAAACAACAGAATCGATCCCATTGGATATGTATGCACACAGGGAATTCATCTGCGCCTGCTGGGAAGAGGTATTTGAGGCGAGAGGGAAAAAGAAAACAAGCAACGCCGCCGATATCCCTATTATTATTCCGACACCGATAAGAAATTCAACACTGAACTGTCCTTTATCATCGCTGTGAACTCGATTCTTTTTGAAGATTGACATATTCTTATTCTATCCTCTCATAATTTAATAGCTTTAAATTCATTTTCTTAACATTTATAAAGAGTGAAAAAAAAGAGTTAATATGAATTACACAGTCAGAAAAAGTATAGAATCACTCTTATCGAATGATGAAAACAAAGAGCATATTTTGAGCACCCGCACATCGCCAAAACACCAAATACTTCAAGCTGCCCTGCTCTTATATCTAAAGGCTCGGAATGGCCAATCGTACAACATAAGGGTTAGCTATGCGGAGTATACATTACGATTAAAAAACAATACTTGGAATGCTGATCTCATTATTGGATACGAAGAAAAGGACAGGGGCGTCATAGAAATTATTGAAGTTGAAACAAAAAACATTTGCGACCCTAGATTAACTCAAAAAAATACGCATGGAAATGAGCTGTACAGGGTACACGAAAAAGAAAACAAGATCTTGGAGGCAAAACATATCCAAACTAACAACGTATTCAAAAAAATTGAAGATGTGAACATAAACACAATTCGATTTTCTATTGCGCTGGACGGTGGTGGTCATCCTTATGAAGAAATAGAAAAGAGCGTGGGAATTTTCATCAATGAACTCAATAGACTTTACAAACCACCAGAAGATGAAAACTATGAAAGATATAAAATTTACATTTTTAATCGTCCGCCCGGCCATACGAATACAAAGTCCCCTAAAGAAATGGTAAATTGGATCAAAAAACCTGGCGTTTATACTTCTTTCATAGAAAATGCCTGGAAATAGAAATCTGATATCAAAAGTATTTATTCATTGTTAATTTTAGGTAATAGATGGGCATAAGAAGAGAAATCAATCGTGGTTTGGATCGGATAGTCGATTACTACCTTAAAAACTATAAGAAAATGGCCCTGATTCCAATAATATTTATAATAATATTTGGATCTGCTATCTTTTACTATTATCATGTACACGGAGAATTGATGAATGAAGATATATCATTAAAAGGAGGAATCTCCGCTACTATTTACACAAACAAAACAATCAATGCGGGTGCGATAACTGACAACCTATCGAAGGAATTTCCAAATACGGAAATAGCTGTATCGACACTTTACGTTCCTTTTTCAACAAGAATAGATGGATACAGCGTGGAGATAAACCAAAATGTTAACTCAACACAATTCATATCTGATCTCTCAAGCATCTTTGGCTTTCCATTGACATCAAGCAATCTCAGTCTAAACTATGTAAGTCCTGTGATAGCATCAAGTGCACTGGAAGATGCACTGATCCTGCTTATATTGGCTTTCGTTCTTGTTGCTATGGTATCGCTTTTCTACTTCAGGAATCCAACCCAAGCCTTCTCAAATGTGATAAGCATCATCAGCGATGTGATAAACGTTGTGGGGGTTGTGGACCTGCTGAATTTGCCCTTTTCAACGGCATCTATAGCAGGGATACTGATGCTCATGGGTTATTCTGCTGATAGAAATATAATTCTCGCAACCAACATATTAAAGAGAAAAGAGGGCTCGGTGAAATACAGGCTTGTTCATACGATAAAGACCTCCCTCACAATGGATTTCGCAGCCTTTCTAACCTTCATCGTGCTCTTCGTTGGAACGACAAACTCAATAATACATATGATTGCAACTATATTGATAATAGGTCTGATATTTGACGATTTCACGGTATGGATACTGAATGGATCTATACAGCTCTATGGAATAAAATATAAACATGTGGAGGAGAAGAAAGCAATATGACAGATATAAAGGGCTTTTTGCTTGACTGGAAAGTACTTTTGATGATATTTATGATAATCATCGCATTACTCGCCCTTCAACCAAAGATTAACACATCTGGGGCGCAAGTTGTTTATATATCTCCAAACACTGCACTGGGAAATTACACTACAAGTGGAAGGACAACCCTGAACACAGGATCGATAATAACTGCCATCAACAACAAAAGCATATCAAATCCGCAACAGTTCTATGCATATGTCGATAAACTTAACAGCAGCAGTATTGTAACGATCAATTATAAAAATGAGGTTTTTCCGTACATCTATCTTCCCTCAAGTGTGACATTCTTGCTGCCGAATAAGACTCAATTGAACTCAACGTATCTGCAATTATCTCCTGTCAGCCCAACAAATCTTATTTACGGTCTTGACATCGTCGGCGGGACTGAACTGGACGTCGTGCCGAATACCACCTCTTATAATTCTACAACCCTCTCTACGCTTGAGAATATACTAAACACAAGGCTCAATGTCTATGGTATAAGTGGCGTGTCAATATCGACAGTAACTAGCCTCTCAGGAAAGGATTTTATATCTATCTCAATGCCAAACATTGGTGAGGCGGAGGCTCTCTCCCTGATAAACAATCAAGGTCAGTTCTATGCATCGATAAACGGGAAGACCATCTTCAACAGTTCAAATCCTTCTGAAACTATACTTACAGTGTGTCTGACATCAAGCTGCCCATATGGAGGAATGCAGGCACCAACATTGCAAAATGGAATATACCAGTTCAGTTTCGGCGTTGAAATAAGCAGGTACTCGGCCGAAAGATTCGCAAATGTTACATCTAATCTCAGCACAGTAGCACAGAACGGTCAGATGTTTTTAAGCAAACCAATTGCCCTCTTTCTAAACGGAAAAAATGTAATGAATCTGAGCATATCCTCCAACCTTAAAGGTAAACCCGAACAATCCGTGCTGATAACAGGAAGTGGAGCGACATACGACCAAGCAGAATCCCAGATGAAACTACTTCAAGCGATAATGCAAAGCGGAAGCCTTCCTGTTCCAATTAAAATAGTCTCTATAAGTTCGGTATCTTCGCAAACTAGCGTTCAATTCATAGATCAGATTTATGTGCTTCTCTTCGTTGCCTTCGCTGTCGTCGCCTCTGTAGCCTTCATAAGATATAGAGACAAAAAGATCGCGCTGCTTATCTTCATAACAAGCGTGTCAGAGATTTTCATAGTCATAGGAATAGCCGCCCTTATCAAGTGGACACTCGACGTCCCAAGTATTGCCGGTATAATAGCAAGCATAGGTGTCTCTGTCGACGATCAGATAATAATAACAGATGAAATAAGGCGTGGAGCGAATCAGATCGAATACACTGGAATAAAGAAGCGCATCAATAGAGCCTTCTTCATTATCTTCGTGTCCTTCTTCTCATTCGCAGCGATAATGGTACCACTGTTCTTCTCAACATCCAGTCTGTTTACAGGCTTCGCACTTACAACAACGCTTGCAGCGCTAATAGGTCTTCTCATCACACGACCTGCCTATGCCAACATGCTGATGAAGGTGATCAACAAATGAATGAGTTCAGACTTAATCCAGATACCCTGCAGTTCGGAATTGTAACTCCAAGACCAGCAGAGTGCATGGCATGCAAAACAAAAGGCCAGTTGATAGAATCTGTACCTTTCAAAGGGGAAGATATAAAAGTGTATGAGATCAAAGAGAGGGTCCAACCATCAAAATATGAACTGAAAGGGAAGGACTTCAAATCCTCGCCAGCGCATGGATATGAGGAGATCCTCGTCGATCAATCATCTCATGGAGACAAATTTTATTCCTACAGTGTAGAAGATATCAGTAAATTGCTATTAATAATAAAGAACAGAAAGACGGCCCTCTCAAAATATGATTTTGGGGAGAATTTCATCGCCACCCGCTATCTCCAAGGACATGGATATTTCGATTTGATGATACTGCCTGTGCCAAATAACGTATACAAAAAGTGCATACAATGCGTTAATATAGAGAATGTTGATGGAAGGGAAATCAGAAGAACAGAGAATTTCATAGAATATGTTCCCTTCTTCCCTATAAAAGAGATAGAAATAGATATATCCCCCATAAAACACATCTCATTTGATGCGATGGATGAAGTCATTGCCTTCGACCTTGCTGGGATGATCGCAAACACCTTAAGCAAGTTAAAGGAGAAAAATATGACCTTGGCTATCCTCGAAGATAAGAACAAGCATTTCTCTGTAAAGATACTCCCCGGCGAACTCGATGCATTTTCGCTGCTAAACATAAAAGAGTTGCAGGTATCACCTGAAGCTATTGCAGAAAATCTAAGGAAGAAAATTCAAGTATGAAAAATGAGAA
>JAGDXV010000020.1 GCA_023261805.1 Candidatus Parvarchaeota archaeon
GATTATTCTCAGACATGGTAGAGGATATAAATCAGTGGAAAAATGATCTTCTTCAGGATATTCTTGCATTAGAGAAAAGTATACGTGTATTAGAGGTTGAGCTTGGTATCACGGCTTCAGCATTGGAACGTTTTGATGCATCGGCCGTTCGAACAGGCGCAGGAATCACACAGAATCTGAGTCCGGAGATCTCTAAGCCAACAACAGGCGGAAATGTGCTGTCTATACATGCAGAGTCAAGTGAGGTTATCCCTCAAAATTATTTGCCTGCTGAGGAATCAACTCAGCTTTCGCAGAATAGTTTTGTTGAGGCTGTGAAGGCAAGTTTAGCTAGACAGAACAAAATACCTGTTGGAACTGCGGTTGGGCAATCACAAAATGTTAAACCTCAAGCGAAATTAGCACCCCTTCAGCCCGCTCAGAAACCGCAAGGATCGCCTTCGCTTGTCATAAATGTGACACCGAAAGCTCCTCCACAGGAGGAAACTCACCTTCCTTCATATGGTCCAAAGGACATACCTCAGCTCGCTTTGCTTATCAAGAAGGTGAATGAGCTTATCGTGCTAAACTCAGAGATAGCTTCGGACTTAAGCGAAATTCTCAGTTCAACGAGGAATCTTAATTCATCTTCGCGTATCCATTCTCTTCTGGACAGACTTGCGAGGATATCTATCAATGGCTAAGGTCATTTTTTTGATAGTTGATGGGATGGCTGACGATAGAATACCGCAGCTTAATAATCATACCCCTCTCTCCTATGCAGACAAGCCGAACCTTAGTAGACTTCTCTTGCATTCAGAGCTGCTTTACCCTTCTGTTCTTGGTAAGCTAGCACCTGAAAGTGACAGCGGTGTGATGGCAGATCTTGGTTACGATCCAAGGAAATATTCAACTGGCAGGGGATGGTTTGAATGCACAGGTGTAGGACTGAAGCCGGAGGAAGGCGATATAAGTTTGCGTGTAAATATAGGGGAAGTCAGGGACAAAAAGCTTATTTCCGTGAGAACTTATCTGTCCCAGGAAGAACTTAAGGAATTAGAGAAAGATATCAATGAAAAAGTTTCAATTCCGTATTCTTTTGAGTTTAAGGCAGGAGTCGGATATAGGGCAGGTCTTGTCATAAGGCACAAAGGAAAAAAGTTCTCTCCATATATTTCGAACAATGAGCCAGGATACAAAGTCAGATTCTATGGAAGACACAAATTGAGTTTTGCCTTGGATTCGCATTCCAACAGGATTGAAAAGATCAAACCATTTAAAAAAGAGGCTGTGGAAACCGCAAATGTCTTGAACGATTTTATTGAAAAGGCGTCCGATGTTCTGGTTCATTCTCAAGTTTATTCAAAAAGGAAGAAAAGAAATGAACCGCTACCAAATTTTTTGTTTTTGAGGGACGGAGCTGTGGAGGCTCCAAAGATGTTTGATATAAACAGAAAATACGGAGCAAGATGGGCGGCTGTTGTCGGCATGCCATTAGAGCAGGGAATAGCCAAGGCAGCGGGGATGCATGTTTACGATGTTTCTGAAAGGGAAGATGTCTCTGAAGATCTTGAGGAAAAGGCGCGTGCTGTTATAGACGCTTTGAAAAGATTTGATGCTGTATACATACATGTTAAGCAGACGGATGCAGTTTCGCATCTCGGGAAATTTGTGGAGAAATATCAAATTATAGAAAAGATAGATGGCATCCTTATAGGCAAGCTGCTGGAAGTTTTGGATATTGAAGAAGGAGATACTTTTGTCATGACCTGCGACCATGCGACTTCGTCCCTCCTTAAAAGGCATATCAACAGCAACATACCTGTTTTGGTTTCGAATAAGAAGTTCGGCGGTATCAGCGAGTTCAGCGAAGAAGCATGCAGGTCTCATCATGAAAAGCGTGTGAAACATGCGACAGAGATTATGCCTTTGGTGATGAAACTATGGCAAACAGGGAATTAGTTGATATATTCAACTCGATCGCAGACATGCTGGAGATCGAGGGGGTTAAATGGGAGCCTCAGGCTTACAGGAAGGCGGCATTGAGCATTCTCACGCTTCCTGAGGATGTAGAGGAATATTACAAGCGCGGGAATTTGATGGACATTGAAGGCGTGGGCAAAACTATCGCTAGTCATATTGAGGAATACATAAAGACAGGAAAAATAAAGAAATATGAGGAATTAAAGAAAAAGTATCCGATAGATTTTGTTTCTCTGGGGAGCATCAGGGGCCTTGGACCGAAGAAAATCTACGCCCTTTACAAAGCAATTGGGGTTAAAAACATTGATGATCTTAAGAAGGCGGTTGAGGAGCATAAGATAAGAGGGATTCCCGGTTTCAGCGAAAAGAGTGAGGAGAACATCGCAAATAATCTGGGAATGACCGGTAAAAAGGAGACGAACAGGGTGTTGTTAGGCCAGATATTGGATCAGGCTGAGCTTTTCGTGAATAAGTTGCGTAGGAGCGGGGTTTTTGAAAGGGTTGAGATAGCCGGTTCTATAAGGAGAATGAAGGAAACGATAGGAGACATGGATATCCTCACAATATCCAAAGATCCACAAAAAGCGATGGATTACTTCACTAAATTGGACGATGTGAAGGAAGTTTTGGTCAGCGGCCCAACCAAAACCTCTGTTTCACTCAAGCTTGGTCTGAACTGTGATCTTAGGGTCATAGAACCGAACTCCTTCGGTTCAGCCATGCAGTATTTCACTGGAAACAAGGATCACAACATTAAACTAAGGAAGATAGCGATATCCAAGGGTTTGAAACTCAATGAGTATGGCCTTTTCATGGGGGACAAATCGGTGGCAAGCAGGACAGAGGAGGAAATATACAAGAAGCTTGGATTGGAATACATGCCTCCTGAGATGAGGGAAGATACAGGCGAGATAGAGGCGGCGCAGGCTCACTCATTACCGAAGATTCTTGAGTACAAGGAAGTTTTATCGGATCTGCACATTCATCCGAAAGGAGGAGGTGGTTCAAATACTATAGAGGAAATAGCGGAGGCTGCGAGGAAACTCAATTTAAAGTTTATAGCACTGACCCCTTATGGGCCTGCAAATAGAATTTTGGGAGGGATGACAGATGAGCAGATAATCGATCTTTTCAAACAGATAGATGAATTTAATTCAAAGAATAAGGAACTGAATATAGTGAAAGGTGTGGAGGTTGAGATACAAAAAGACGGCTCCTTTGATCTTGAGAGATCCACGCTCAAAAAAGCAGATTTCGTCTTGGGAGCATATCATCGCAAAACACCAGATATCACTGGCGCGGTGATAAAAGCGATACAGAGTGGGCTGATTTCCTCTATTGCCCATCCGACGGGACGTATCTTGTTGAAGGAGGAAGGCAGCGGAATAGACACAGACAGATTGTTTGATGCGTGTGAGAAGAATGGGGTCTACCTCGAGATAAATGGATTTCCAGATAGATTAGATTTGCCGTATTTGCTTGTGAAAGCCGCCAAGGAGCACAAGATAAGGTTCACGCTTGGCTCAGATGCTAAGAATCTTGATCAGATGAGATTCATAAGGTTGGCCGCCTCAGTGGCCAGAAGGGGATGGTTGGAAAGATCAGATGTTTTAAATTCCCTTTCATTCGATCAATTTATTAAAAGTCTTAAGAGATGAATTTTGATAAGATATTTATTGGTGAAAATTGATGTGGTAATATGGTCGATCAATCGGTAGTCAGAATATCTAGCGGGATACCTGGTTTTGATGCCCTAATAGGCGGAGGATTTGTTAGAAATTCCGTTGTTGTTGTCTACGGTTCTCCGGGTGTCGGTAAGAGCATCTTTTCGCTTCAGTTTTTAAGAGAAGGCCTGAAAAACGGTGAGAAGGCCTTTTATATCAGTCTTGAGCAGGATTTAGATTCTATACTCAAACAGGCGGATGCCCTAGGATTTGTCGAGTTCAGAAAGGAGTTGAATTCAAATTTTGTTTTCACGAAGATGACGGGTCATGATTTTAAGGCTTTCCTCTCGATCGATCTGCCTAAGATCCTTTCGGAGAGGGCAGGGAAGGAAGCAAGAATAGTGATAGATCCTTTGACTCCGCTTTTCTGGGAGATAAGAGATGTTGCTCTTCAGAGGACGATGCTGGAAAATGTTTTCAATCTATTCAGATCCCTCGGAACCACGATAATAACGATAGAAAAATATGGAAACATAAACACCCTTGAACTTTCAGAGGACATGGCTATGCCTTTGTATCTTGGCGATACTGTTGTACTGATATCTCTTCTATTTAATCAGAATTTCTATCAAACGGCAGTATCTGTTTTAAAGATGAGGTTTTCCCAGCACAGTGCAGGTCTTCATCCTTTCGAGATAACCTCAAATGGCATACATATATTTCAGGATCAGCCGGTGTTTTGAATATGAAATTGAGAATTTCTGGTAAGGTTTATGACTTCGAGCAGGGAGTGACGCTGAATGAAGTCATAAAGAAACTCAAGTTAGATTCAAGTGCTATACTTGTCGCAAAAGTAAACGGAGTTCTTGTTGATCTATATACGAAACTGAATTCCGATGCAGATGTCGAATTTTTCACTTTTTCAGATGAGATTGGAAAAAAGGTTTTTTGGCATTCAAGTGCGCATCTTTTGGCATACGCTGTGAAGGAGATCTACAAGGACGTTCAGCTCGGAATAGGTCCGGCTATAGATGAAGGTTTTTATTATGATTTCTACGGACTTAAGATCGATGATAATGGCCTGAAAAAAATAGAAGACAAAATGTATGAACTTGCAGCGAAGAGCCTTGGCTTTGATAGACAAGAGATAAGCGTAGAGGAAGCAAAGAAGATGTTTTCCTCGGAAAAATTCAAGTTAGAACTTTTAGATGAGATTTCCTCACCTTCCATATATAAGACTGGAGCTTTCGTCGACCTTTGTAAAGGGCCACATATTCCCTCTACATCAATGATAAGGGCCATAAAACTTCTTAGGATTTCCGGAGCATACTGGAAAGGTGACAGCAAAAGAGAGGTCATGACAAGAATATATGGGATTTCTTTTCCATCGAAGAAAGAGCTTGAGGTATATCTTAAAGATTTAAGAGAGCGGGAAAAGCACGATCACAAGCTCGTAGGGAAAGAGCTTGATTTGTTTATGATGTCCGATCTGATGCCTGGTACGCCTATATTCCTACCAGATGGTGCGATAGTATACAATCAGTTATTGAATTTTGCTCGCGAGTTAGATGTGCAGCATGGATACCACGAGGTTATAACACCCTTCATTGCAAAATCCTTGTTTTGGGAGATCTCCGGCCATCTTGAAAAGTACAAGAAAAACATGTTCAGAGTGACTCCTTTTGAAAAGGAGGAAGAGGAGTACGTGCTTAAACCGATGAATTGCCCTTTCCATATCCTTATATTCAAGTCCGAAACGAGGAGCTACAAGGATCTTCCATACAGAATATCTGAGTTTGGAATAGTACATAGATACGAGCTCGAAGGAACCTTGGATGGACTGCTCAGGACCCGCGTACTCCAGCAGAACGATGCTCATGTTTTTGTATCGGAGGATCAAATAGAGGAAGAATGCAGCGACATGATAGATATGGTGAGCACTGTTTATAAGACATTTAATTTGCAGGCTGTTTTTGCACTTGCAACGAGGCCTCCTGAGAGGATAGGATCGGATGAACTCTGGGACAAAGCAGAGTCTGCGCTTAAAAATGTACTTGAGAAGAGAGGAATAGAGTATAAGTTAAAGGAAGGGGACGGGGCTTTTTACGGTCCAAAGATAGATGTTTATGTCAAGGATTATGCAGGCAGATTCGATCCAACCTATGCAGCATCGACGATACAGCTCGATTTCAATTTGCCTTTAAGGTTTGATGTTAAATACATTGGAAAAGACAATGCTGAGCATACGCCAATAATGATCCACCGTGCGATCATGGGCTCTATAGGCAGATTCATGGGAATACTTCTTTCGAATACCGCAGGGGAACTTCCTATTTGGCTTGCTCCCACTCAGGTTGTTATACTTCCAATTAGTGATAAGTACAGCGATTATGCGGCGAGAATTTTGAAATCATTTGCTGGCAAAGGAATAAGAGCGAAAATCGATTCTAACAGCACTTTGGAGCGTAGGATAAGAGCGGCGCAGATGAAGAAAATTCCTTATATGGTGATAGTGGGCGAAAAGGAGGTCGAGAAAGGAAAGATCTCTGTTAGGTTGAGATCTGGAGAAACGGTTCATGATGTTGATATGAAGGAATTCGAGACGTCTGTTCTTAAAGATATAGAAGAGAGGAACTTCACAGCCTCATTTCATAATCAATAAAGCTTCTTATTTTGTCGATGAAGGCCGAGCTTATCCCTGCATTCGATAGCACAACAAAGAAAACCTTGTGATTGTTTTCCCTCACCACAGACGAGGTATAGTGTATGAAGCGCAGTATCTCATCCTCTGGATTGTATATCAGGAAGGCTGTAATGGAATCTATGAAAACAAACACGTCCTTATTTTCTTTCAGCACGTTATCTATGCTCATACTTAATCTTGTTAGATCCGCAGGGGAATCGACGAATATTGCATTTTCAGTGTCGTCCTTGCTTCCATTATATAGACTGTTTGTTATCGTGTCTATTATCCTGTATTTAGGTAGACCTATGTTTCTGAGCATCGCGTTTATGGAAACAGCAGGTATGCTGCTTGTCACATACAGTGGGATGAAGCCCTTTTTGGATACAAAAGAGAAGATATCAAGTATTTGTTTGTCCAGTTCGTTTCTATCATTCAAGAAGAGCATCACCACGTTTTTGTTCAATGCTGAATCAAGCTGGTTTGTTATGGGTATATCCATATTTTATGACTGGTTTTAATCCAATAAATCCTTTTTTAAACGCCTAGAAAAGGTTTTTATTTTAGGATTTCAATCAAATGTATCTATGGAAATGTATAATAAGTATGAAAGAGCAAGGCTTGTCGGTGCCAGGGCACTTCAGTTATCCTACGGTGCTTCGCCTCTTGTTAAAGTAGATAAGAATAAAGATACTTACATTTCTATCGCGCTGAGAGAGTTAGAGAAGGGCGTTCTTCCCATTACAGTCAAAAGAGAATGAAAACTGTAAATTTTACAAAAGAGAAAGATTTAAATTCAATCTAAAGCTTTTTAAATGTTACCTTTCATACATAATTAAATGACAGCGAAGAAGAAAAGCGTCCTTAAGAAGGACATTTCTGCGGGCCGCGTGTGCCCAGTTTGCGGGCATAGCGACTTTGAATATGATAAAGTAACAGGGGAGACCATATGCAGGCATTGTGGATATGTTCTGGAATCAAGCGCTATAGATTACAGCAAGGAATGGAGATCTTTTAATGAGGAGCGCGAGGGAACGAAAGATAGAATGGGCTCACCTTTGACTTATTCAAAATACGACAAAGGTACAAGTACTGTGATTGGAAAAGCCAGCGATACGGTTAAGCTCTCGAACGCAAATAGAAAAACCTTTTACAAACTCAAGAAATGGCAGCCGAGGATATCAACTGCATATGAAAGAAACCTTAAGTTTGCGATGACGGAGCTTAGGCATGCCAGTAACCAGTTTCATGTGCCTGAGATAGTTCAGGAAGAAGCAGCAAAGATGTATAGGGAAGCCATAACAAGGCGGCTTGTTAGAGGGAGATCTATGGAAAGCGTTGTTGCGGGAGCACTTTATGCTGCGGCTAGGAAGTACAGAAGACCCATCACTCTTGATGAAATATCAGAGACTTTTGGTGTCGAGAAGAAAGACGTTGGGAAGGCATATAGATTGCTATGCAGGGAGCTCGGAATGAAGATACTTCCAACTTCTCCAAAGGATTATATATACAAATTCGGTGCTGCTCTGAATGTATCAAATAAGACGATAACTGATGCGATCAAGCTATTAAACGAAGCGGAGGAGAAGGGTCTGACTAGTGGTAAAGGTCCAATGGGTATTGCAGCCGCGGTTCTCTTTATAGCCTTGCAGATAAACAAAGAAAGAAAGACCCAGCGCGACGTAGCCAATGTAGCCGGAATAACGGAAGTCACTATAAGAAATCGTTACAAAGAGCTGCACAGTGCTTTGAAACTAAAAGAGAGATTCGGCATATCAGAATAAATTATGCAAATTTTCTCAGAAGGGCAGGTGCATTTCTATGCCGAGAACAACCAGCTTAGAAGTGCAAAGGTCTTCTTTAATCCATTCAGAAGAATAGACAGGGATCTGAACGTTCTTTTCATCGAGTCTTTGGGAAAACACAATCTTAGAGGAATAGATGCTTTTGGTGCAAGCGGTGTCAGGGGTCTGCGTTTGGCGAAGGAAACAGGATGCTTTTCGGAGATGGTGATAAACGACATCAAAACCGAGGAGATTATAAAGAAAAACATCTCTTTGAATCGCCTTGGAAAAATATGTCGTGCATCAAATATCAATGCCTTTTACTTGGATTCCCTAGGTAAATTCGATTATGTTGATATAGATCCTTTTGGCTCCCCAGCTAGCTTTCTTATGGCTTCGATAGACACCACAAAATTAGGTGGAGTAATCGCTATTACAGCCACGGATACAGCTGCTCTCTATGGAAAGGCAAATAAAGCCTGCCTGAGAAAGTACGGCTCTCTTTCATTTAAATCCACCTATTTCAATGAGACCGGACTGAGAATCTTACTGAAGAAGGCGGAGGAAACTGCGAATCTCAAGGGATTTTCTATAGAGCCGCTGTTTTTCGATGTCAGGCGGCATTATATTAGGGCATATTTCAAACTTGTATCCCAGAGGGAGAGTGAGATCGGCTATATATATCAATGTTCCAGGTGCATCAATCGTACATTGTCCCCAATGGAGCGGTGCGATTATTGTGGCGCAAAGATGTTAAAGACAGGCCCTCTTTGGCTTGGAAAAATTTTTGATAAGAAGATAGCGGATAGGATGCATCTTCTATCGATGAGAGAGGAAAGATTTTCAAACTACAAGGAATATCTAGATATTTTGAGGAAAGAGATTGAAATCCCGACTTATTACACTACCGATTCACTGGCTTCCTTACTGAAGACGAATGAAAGAAAGATAGAAAAATTTGATGCTAGGACCGTTTTTAATCCGAAAGGTTTCAGGAAGGAAGGATCGTTACAGGATGTAGTAAAATATTATAGTTCTATCCTATAAGTTTTATTTCTTTAAGCATGCTCTGTCCGGGCAGTCCCCTTCTGAATCTGGCTATCACTCTACCTCTCTTTCCATGGACTTTGGTTATTACCCCTATGATGTATGTGCTTGAGAAATCTATCCTCACTTTTTTACCGATATATTTCTTAGCCTCATCAGCAGTTTTCACACCATCCAAAGAGATAACTGCCTGATTATTATATATGGTCTTTC
>JAGDXV010000009.1:0-5823 GCA_023261805.1 Candidatus Parvarchaeota archaeon
AAAATTAACAAGTCTACATTGTGGTATCAACAGAAAAAGATTAAAGAGGGAAAGAGTATTAAGATGTATAGGAAAACAAAAGTGAGGATTGAATGGGCGAGTATGATGAAATCATATTGGGAGGCGGATGGGCTGGGTTACTGTACGCCGATATGAAACTGTATGAACACAACCATAAAATTGCCGTAATTGAAAAGGATTCAGACTATAATAAAGGAGGGCTATTGCGGAGCGAGATAATAGATGGATTAACTTTTGATACAGGAGGTCCTCATCTCTTGTTCAGTAGAGATGCAAGTATAATTTCAAAAATCGTAGAATTATTAGGAGATAATGTTTCAAAGAGAGAAAGAAATAATTATGTATTATACGATAACAAGTTTATACCATATCCATTCGAGAATGGCATATACAAACTTGACCCTGAATTGCGAGTTAATTTTATAAAGGGGATATTGGAGCGTATGATGTTTATGTCTAGGAATAGGGAATGGAAGCCTAACAATTTCATGGAATGGATCACTGGTTTCTTTGGAGATTATATGGCTAGAGAATATTTGATACCATACAACAAAAAAATCTGGAAGAGACCGCTGGAAAGCATGGCGGCGGACTGGGTCTTTACGCCAGGAAGATTGCCCTTTCCTGATCTTGAGAATATGATTAAATCTGCCGCTGGCATACCTAATGTGGGCTATAAAGAGCAGTCGTATTTTTATTACCCAAAGAAAGGGGGGATTCAGTCTTTGTATGATTCTTTATATGAAAAAGTAACCAAAAGAGGACTCAATTTATTATTTGGTAAAGATGTTAGAAATATTGAGGTAGATGGAAGGGGTAGATATATCATAAATAATGAAATAACTGCGAATAGCGTAATATCTACCATACCTTTGCCAGAGTTGCTGTTAAGTATAGAAGACTCTGAGGAAAGCCATCAATTGGCCAATAAGTTTGATTATAACGGTGTAATTATTGTGGGAGTGGCTATATCATCCGGTACACCAAATCAAACATCTATATATATACCAGATCCTAAGGTGATTTTCCATAGATACACGTGGATGAGTTCCCTCTTGCCCAGTATTGATCCTTCAAAATCGAACCTTATTGCAGAGGTAACAGTTCCTAAAGGAGAAATCGTAGATGTCAACAAAGTAACATCTACTGTTGTAAGAGACCTTGCAAATATCGGCGTTATAAGTGATGAAAAAGAGGTTATCTTCACCAAGGCATGGTTTAACAAGTATGGATATCCCGTCTACACGCTGAATCACAATGAAGTGCGTGAGCGAGCTATGAAAATATTGACCGCTTATGGTATAAAATCCATTGGAAGATGGGGTTCATGGCATTATTGGAATACGGATATGGTTTATAAGGCAATTCTAAATATGAACACTGCGGGGGTCAAATGATGGAATCGCTAAAGATCAACTATTTATTGTTAGGTACTGGTAGAACTGGAGGAACTCGTGTATTATTTAATTTTATGAATGAATTGACGAAACTAGGTCATCAAGTATCAATAACGACGTTTTATTATGATAAATGGTTCCCACTTTCTCCAGACATTCAAATTATATCTAAGAAAACTAAATTTGACCTTGCCCTTTATTACGGAATGGGAAAAATAAGTAACAAAAATTCAATAGGTAGACTAGTCAATTTATTAAACAAACTAGGGGAGATGGTTCCTGTCGCAGATGTTAACGTTGCTACATTTTCACCAACTGCATATCTAGCTAGTTGGAAAAGTGTTGAAGGCGCCACGCCGTTTTATCATATGCAGCATTTCGAAACTATATTTTTCAAGGATTTAGTTATGAAGAAATTTATCTACGATACTTATTTTCTCCCTATTTATAAGGTTGCGAATTCTCTCTGGCTTCATAATCAACTAATTAGATCGACAGGTTTTGACTATCCCATCTTGAATCCAGCTATTGAGCACGAAATATTTTATCCAAGAGAGAAATATAATGATGAACGAAGTATAAACATCGTAGCCCTTGGAAAGGGTGGATGGAAGAATGCCTTAGGCATTTATAAGGCCGTAGAATTGGTTAGATCGCAAATAAAAGACAGAAACATTGTTTTACATTATTTCGGCCATAGACCCCCAGAAAATATTCAATTTGACGGCAAAGGAACACTTTTCCATAAGGATTTGAATGATGAAGATCTTGCCAAATTATATTCTTCATCGGATATCCAGATAACTTTTTCAAAGGCAGAAAGCTTTCCTTTACCACCATTAGAAGCGATGGCTTGCGGTGCAGCTGTAATAACTACACCTTATGGGACAGAAGATTATGCAATTGATGGTGAAAATTCATTGGTTGTCAAGCCAGATGATATTCATATGCTTGCTGATAGTATAAAGAAGCTTATATTGGACGAACAATTAAGGAACAAATTACAAATGAACGGCATTAAAACAGCCAAAAAATTCACCTATGAAAATCAAGCAAAAATTCTTGAAAGGCATATTAAGTTGGCACTGGATGAGAATTCAAAAAGGGATTACGGCTGGAAGGCGCTATGAAGATTTTGCCAGTAGGGTTCTATAAATATAGAGTTGACGAAGGTTCAAACAGAACAAAAATAGTAAATTTTCTGCTTAAACTTTATTATTTTCTTTTTGGTGTTCCAGATTTGCACTCCCATATTAGGTACAGATTTATAAAAAAATTAATTAAAAATCTTTACACTTTGGATGTCGGGGCGGGTGAAGGAATCATAAGTTTTCAGTTAGCAACAATCGGAATCAATAATATAACTATATCGCCATACACTTTAAAGGAGGCTAACTATGCGACAAAAGTGAAGCAAAGTAATATAATGTACGAAGAAATGCAAGTGATTCCTGATGATGCTCAACAACTATATAAATTTAAGAATGAGAGCTTTGATCAGATATTAGTCATAGATGTTTTTGAACATGTAAGAGACTTGAATAAATCAATAAACGCTGTACTTTCTAAACTCAAACCGGGTGGAAGATTGGTTGTTTCAGTACCTACAAATCATTATCCCGAATTCTTCGGGCAAAAGTTTGATAGGAATATAGGTCATTTAAGGCATTTTTCAGAAGATGATTTGAGAAATATATTTGAAAGGAGCTATGGTATGAAGATCGAATTCTTAGAACCCTACACTTTTTATTATACTTCGAAACTATGCCATCTTTATTATGACGTATTAGACACATCATTATTAAAGTATATACTAATGCCTATTCTCAATTTTATTTCGATTGTTACTGAAAATTTTCATGTTAGACCATCCACGGAAATCGCTGCTGTCTTTGTTAAACCGTTAGAAACAAGGTAGTAACTGTAAGAGTTTAATTTCAAGTCTTGAGTAAAATATCCATATTCTCATGAAGGAACTAGAATTTCAATGTTATTGAGACGCTCTTCTGTTCTTTACAGGTTCTGATAAATGAGCTCTAATAAACTATTTGAAAAACCCACTTTGTTGCATAACTACTATGACATGGGAGAATTAAATAGGAGAAAAGGCAATATTTACAGCATGACTTCAAAGGAAGTTTATTTTGGTGTGGATGTTCATGAAAGGGAATCACAGGTTGCTGTTCTTGATAAAGAAGGAAATGTCCTGATGGAAAAGAGGATATCAACTGGGAAACTTTCTGAGTTCATATCAGAATTTCCTGCAGATGAAAAGCACGTTGCTGTAGAATCTGTTGGGTTTATCAGGCCCATATATAAGGAACTCACAGGCATTCCGGCATGTTCTGTTTCTGTCGCAAGTCCAGTTAAGGTTAGGCTGATAGCGGAAAGCAAGACTAAAAATGACAGAAGCGATTCGTTTATACTGGGAGATCTTCTAAGGACTAACTATTTGCCAGAATCGTACATAGCAGACGACGATACGATGGAGAAGAGGTATTTAGTAAGGGACAGAGTCAGTTATGGACTGAGAAGAGCACAGCTTGTTACTTCGATAAAGTGGATGCTTAAGAGGAGAGGAATAAAGGTAAAGGCTCCCCTTTCTGATAAAGGAAAGGAACAGCTGAAGAAGTTAGGGTTAAGGGAGAT
Source organism: Candidatus Parvarchaeota archaeon (assembly GCA_023261805.1). Classification (GTDB taxonomy): domain Archaea; phylum Nanobdellota; class Nanobdellia; order Parvarchaeales; family Parvarchaeaceae; genus Acidifodinimicrobium. Next base: position 4,068 of record JAGDXV010000009.1, read on the forward strand.
AAACATAAGGCTGAAGGATTTAGAAGTGACAGAATCGATAATAGAAGAGCTGGACGAAGAAATATCAAAGGTTGAGCTCACGGACAAAAACGCTCTGCTGCTCGATACGATTCCAGGAATAGGGCCTTATACTGCTTTGTTTCTGTCTTCAGAGCTGGGAGACATAAACAGGTTTCCGGACTCAAAGCACGCTGCAGCATACGTGGGACTTGTGCCTACACTTCACCAGTCTGGAGACAAAAGCTACACCGGGCACATCACAGGCTCAGGCAACAAGTGGCTCAGAAGAAACCTGATTGAATGTGCAAAGATAGCTATAAGGGTTGATCCTCACCTCAGGGAAAGCTACCTGAAGATCAGACACAAAAGGGGAGGAAAGAGGGCAACCATAGCTATAGCGAGAAAGCTCGTGACTTATGCGTACTTTATGCTGAAAAGGAATATAACCTACGAGGAGCTTAAGCCCTGGAGCCCTGATTGAGGTAATCCTCGTCTCTTGAATAGGGAAAGCTCTTTGTAGGGTGAAAAGGAAAATGGGGAAATCCCCGAATAGATGCGTACAGCCTTTTCAGGATGGTGATGGTAAAGAGTTAAATATGTCATAGATGTCAGGGCGGTGGTTCTGGCAGACCTGACCGGCGAGTGCGACCCCAGAACAGCCGAACTGATACAGGGGATTGAAAACAATAACAGGGTGGAGTTTGGTGACGAGCAGGACGCAACTGAACTTTCAGGGGAAGACATACCTCTGCCTCCACTTTATGAATATTTTATTCATAGGGCAGAGGAAATATACAAAAGTTTGTTTTGAAATGCCGCTTTTAATCAACAGCCACCCAAAGTTATCGATTCATAGTATTAAGCGTTTTATTTATGTTTTTAAAACCAAATTTGATTTTTTTTAAAAAACTTATATCTGTAAAATAAATATTATTAAAGTGAGGGTTAGGCTAAAATGAGCACATGGGAAAGCGAAATAAACATGAGGCTTGCCGATATTCTTAGGAAAAATCAGAATTTAATCTGTTATGGAGAACGTCAAGAACCACATAAGAGAAGGGATGTTGTCTGCTACCTGAATGGCCTGATAATAATACTGGAGGCATCCTATTCAAAGAAAGACGCTGAGGACGATGCAAAGAGGAGGATCGAGGAGGACATCGCCGATCTTATCATTGCAATTCATTACCCCAGCGAGCTGAGACGTCTACAGGCAGAAGAGCTTGAACAGGCTCTCCCGAATAAAAAATTTGAAATAAAGCTGTTCGTTCCAAAGCATGTAGACCCAAACTCGCTGCTGAACTATCTCGGGGGTCGCAGGTTTCTGGTGAAGGTATCTGAGTGGTTCGAGGCCGACTTGTCCACTCTCGCTGAGCTGATCAGACATGCCACGGAGTACATGGTTCTAGAAACGGAAATTACTAAAATGATAGATAAAAGCAAGGAGGTTATAAACAACTTTGTTGAAACACTAAAGAACAACGAGGAGCTCTGTGAGCACATAAAGAAGGTTATGTATACTCTTTACGGGTTTCCAAGTCCTTTGGTCTGTGAAATGGCTTTGGCCCAGGCGGGCCTTTCACTGCTGCTTGCGTCAACCTTTTACGAGCATATAAGGAATTACCATTCATCATTAATTGGTCTGAAAAACGCTATCTCTTTTTACGGCCCTCTTGACGGCTTCAGGATTGCCCTGCAGGATCTGAAAAAGATCGACTACAAGGAAGCCATAGAGCTGGCTCTTGAGATACTGAAT
>JAGDXV010000009.1:5833-8139 GCA_023261805.1 Candidatus Parvarchaeota archaeon
CTGAATATTCTGCCATCAAGCGCTGCTGAAAGAGTCCGGGATCTGATAGACCTTGGGGTTAAAAATTCACAGCACAGAACCCTGCTCAGGCAGGATTTCGCGGGGCGTATATATCATGAAATCACTGGAGACATAGCGGTAAAGAAAGGGTTTGCGACGTTCTACACCACCGTGCCCGCCGCATATCTGCTCTCCACGCTTTCCATCAGAACGCTCCTGGACTTAGACAGTAATTCCAGGCTCCACGATGAAAGGAAAGCACAGGAAGTGCTAAACGTGCTAAAGCGTATCAGGATAGCCGATTTCGCGTGCGGAAGCGGGACACTGCTGACCGCCAGCTACTCCTCAGTCTACAAAATTCTGTCGATTCTTAAGCTGAACGGGTACAATGTGGATCTAAAAGCGTCTCAAAAGGAGCTAATAGAGCAGGGCATCTGGGGACTCGATGCGCTCAAGTATGCCTCTCAGATAACGGCAATAAATTTGGCCCTGATTAGTGAGGGCAACATAATAAGGGAAAACGTATACACAGTGCTTCTCGGTGTCAAGAAAGACTCTACAAGCAACAGGGCAAGGGGCTTTTTAGGCTCTCTGGAAATTATAGAAAGGGGCTCTTTGGGCGGGATGGATTTATACACTAAAACCCAGTCTCCCATAGCAAATGCAGTTACACTGCAAGGGGAAGATGGATCAGAGCTCAGGCTCCCAGAAAGCTTCGACCTTATCATCATGAATCCACCATTTACAAGGGCTACTGGACGGGTTGGTGAGGAGTTTGCCGGAAAGGAAAGGGGGCTTTTTGGTTTTGTAACAGATGAAGAGAGCAGGAATGCCATGCTTTTAAGGCTAAAAGAATTAAGGAATAAAGTTCAGGAGGACCTGCTTTACATAGCAACGGGGCTGCCCAGATCCCAGATTCCAGAGCCTATAGCTGATGTTATTTCTGGCAGATCCCAGGAGCTCAGTGAGTTTGTAAACATCGGCCAGGCCGGTGAAGGTCTCCTGTTCCTTTACTTGACTTATAAAAAAGCAAACAATAACGGGATAATTTCATTTGTGTTGCCCAAAAACCTCCTTTCTGGCGTTAGCTGGTTTCTTGCAAGATCTTTGCTGGTAAGCAAATTTAACCTGAAATATGTGATCGCGAGTAGCGACTCTGAAAAGGGCTATAATTTCAGTGAGGGGACAAATCTGAGTGAAATACTGTTAGTAGCCCAGAGAAAAGACAATCATGCCGACGATGAAGAAACAAATTTTGTTGTTCTGTTGAAAAAACCAAGGAACTCACTGGAGGCTGTTTCTTATGCTGAAAGCATTATAGGTGGGTGGAACCAGAACGCAGTTATAATAAAAGCTAAAAGAAAAGATCTTCTGAGAAACATTGCAAACTGGGGTGTGTTTGTAGCTTTTAACGACCCTCTGCTTGTAGATGAGGCTCTTTCTGTTATGGATGGAAAATTAAAAGGAAATAAAATACCAATCTCCAATCTGGGAAGAATCGCAGAAACTGTAGGTATAGACAGGCATCAGTTTAACGACCTCTATGAGGTTCTTGATAGTGGTCCATATTCAGTAATTTATGGGGGTGAGGAAGAGGTGAGAAAAGTGATGCTTATCTCACCCAATAAATATGCAAGAGCTAGACAAAATGATAAGCGTGGTGAAGAAATATTTAATGAATATGCAGGCAAAGTTTTAGTACCTAACAGAATCAGATTGAATACAGCTCATGCCCTTGCACTATATTCTAAAGAAAGAACGCTTTCGAACCTTTTCTATGCAGTGAATTTAAAAAAAGATTGCAACGAGATTGAATCTGAAAAAGCGCTCGTGGCATGGCTTAATTCAACCTGGGGGCTATTGACCATCCTTGCAGAAAGGCAGGAAACAGAAGGTGCATTCATAAGCCATAATCTGACCCAGTGGAGATTACAGCCTGTGCTTGATGTCTGCGCCTTAGATAAAGACTATATAATGTCTCTGGCGGCTGTATTTGATAAGTATGCGAGTGTGGACTTTGGCAGAATCCCAAACCAGTATGGGACATTCAATAAAGATAGATTTAATTTTGATATGGAAATTCTGCACACACTTAACCCAGGGCTGTCGCAGGCGGATGCAGAAGATTACCTAAAGGGCCTTTATACAAGGCTCAACAATTCGCTTACTACTTAGATAGGTACGTCATAACGGTTTTGTCCATAAATTATGAAAAATTATTGACAAGAACACCGAGGCTTGGTCTTCATACTTCAGCTTACTGAAAGCAAAGAAAGAAGGAAAGCTTCCAGGCTGGTTCAAGGTCA
>JAGDXV010000033.1 GCA_023261805.1 Candidatus Parvarchaeota archaeon
ATAAATACTTGTAAAAACTATAATTCAAAATGGACAAGGGAAAAATCAAGGAAGAGATTTTGAAGAAAGTGGAAAGCGAAACTAGCAAGTTTTTCCCCGTGAAATCCCTCCAGAAAATGGGCTTTAAGAGGTATCACTGCATAAAGTGCGGGAGGGCCTTCTGGAGCGTCATTGAAAGGGACCTGTGCGGGGATGTAGATTGCATAGGTAATTATACTTTCATGGATGAAAGCATCACAAAAGAGAAACTGAACTACAAAGAAGCATGGGAGACATTCGCAAAGATTTTTAAGAAGTTCGGACACACTGAAATAAAAAGGTATCCGGTCGTTGCAAGATGGAGGGACGATATATTCTTTGTAGAGGCAGCAATAGATGATTTCGCACCCTATGTGATAAAAGGTTTATCTGATCCCCCGGCCAATCCATTAATCATTCCACAGATATGTCTGAGATTTAACGACATAAAAAACGTTGGGATGACTGGAAGGCATCTGACAAGCTTTATAATGGCGGAGGAGGCTGCATTTAATACCAAAAAGAAGAAGACATATTTCGATAAAGAGGCGATAATATACATATACGAATTTCTTATAAAAGGACTGAAAATTCCAAAGGAAAAGCTTACGTTCATAGAGGACGCATGGGTTGGGGCGGGTTACGCCGGAAATTCGCTTGAGTATTTTGCTGGCGGCTTGGAACTTGGAAATCAGGTTTACATGAGATACTCAATAGATGAAAACGACAGACTCATAGACCTTGAAAATAAAACGATAGATATGGGAGCTGGTCTTGAGAGATGGGTATGGGTAAGCAGAAGGACACCCACAATATACGAAAGTGCATTTCCGCTCGTAATAAATTTCCTGAAAAACAAAACTGGAATCGACTACAGCGATGACCTCGTAAGAAAAATATACAAGTATCTTGGCAAGATAGATTTCGAAAGCACCGATAAAAAAGAGGCCATAAAGTACGCATCCGAAAGGATTGGAATAAAGGAGGATGAACTAAACAAGATCGTCGATAACATCTCTGCTATATACAAAATCGCCGACTATACAAGGACTTTGCTTGTAGCTATACATGATGGAGCGCTTCCCAGCAATGTCGGGGGAGGATACAATCTGAGGGAGATTCTAAGAATAGCGCAAAATCTTATCGACATCCACGGGTGGAAATTCTCTCTGAATGATGTAATAGAGGTTCACAAAAGGGAGTTCGGTGCGTGGTTTACTGAACTGAACGATTTTGATATATCCAATGTGATAAACAAAGAGGTCGAAAGATACCATGAATTCAAGGCAAGAAACCTCGAAAAGATTCGGGAAATAATAGAAAAAGGAAGTATAGACGAAAAGGAGATGAAGCTTCTCTATGAGTCCTATGGGATAGCACCAGAAGATATACTGATGGAAGCCGAAGCGGAGAATAAAAAAGTGGTGGTTCCTGATGTGCGTCTAGAGATCATAAAAGAGAATAAAAGCGTGAAGAAGATCGACACGGGAAATATACCGCCGACAAAACAGATGTTTTATAACAAAGAGCTGACAAAGACCAATGCAAAGATAATCAAAAAACTGGATGACAAAACAATAGTTCTTGACAGAACGATCTTCTATCCGGAGATGGGCGGCCAGAAATCGGACAGGGGGAAAATAGACGGGATAGACGTCATAGACGTGCAAAAGGCAGATGATGTGATCATACATTACCTTGCTTCACCTATTAACAAAAAAGAGGGGGAGAAAGTCGTACTTATAGTCGACAATGAAAGAAGAAGCATACTGAGAAGACAGCACACTGCAACGCACATCATAAACCGGGCGGCGAGAAGAATACTTGGCGGATTCGTAAACCAGTACGGAGCTGAGAAGGACATTGAAAAATCACATCTTGATATAACATACTTCGACAAAATACCTGAAGACATTGTGAGAAAAATAGAACAGGAAGCAAACGAGATAGTCGCAAAAGATCTAAGCGTCACTACCGAGATACTGACAAAAACAGAGGCAGAAAAGAGATATGGAATGGAAATATATCAGGGAGGAGTCGTGCCTTCTGCTAAGGTAAGAATAGTTAAAATTGATGATTACGATGTCGAGGCCTGTGGAGGTCTGCACTGTGAAAGCACAGGTCAGGTCGGCTTCATTAAAATATTCGGAACTGAAAGAATACAGGATGGTGTAGTTAGAATAGAGTTCTCCGCCTTCCCTTCGTCCTTGAAATATGTTGAAAACTTGGAAACTTCCATCAATAATCTAAGTTCAGAATGGGGGGTAAAAAAGCAGGATGTTGAGAAAACCGCCCTAAAGTTCTTTGAACTGTCGAAGAAATACAAGAATCTATATGTGAAAAGCGAAACTGAAAGGATAAGAGGTATACTTGAGACTGGAAAAGACAGGGTCGAAATCGACACGGATCTTGAGACAAACCAGATAATAAATATCTTATCACAACTAAAAGGAAAAATAAAAGAGGTCATCATCAGAACTGGAGAGACTGTAATCATAATGCCGGCGAACAAACAAAACGAGGAAAAGATGGGCCAGATATATGAAAAGATCATAAACAGAGGTTGGTTTATGATCGCATATGGCAAAAAGTAGATATTTATTTTGAATAAGACAATCTACTCGCTATGGATGAGGTATATTCAAGCAAAATAGAGGAGAAAATAAACGCGCTCTGGAAGAAAAGAAATATAATCAAAAAGTTGTCTGAGAAAAACAAGGGAAAGCAAAAGTTCTACTTTCTGGATGGGCCTCCTTATGTTACAAATCAGGTCCATGAGGGGACGCTTCTTAACATATTCTTAAAGGACTCAATAATAAGGTACAAATATCTTTCAGGATATGATGTCTGGGCTCAACCAGGGTGGGATACACACGGTTTGCCGATAGAGGTTGCAGTAGAGAAAGAGCTAGGAATTAAAAATAAACATGAGATCGTAGAATTCGGAGAAGACAAATTCATAAAGGAGTGCAAAAGCTTCGCTGAAAGATACATAAAGATAAACACAGATATCCTGCTCGACTATGGCTTGATCTGGTTTTATAACAAGCCATACAAAACTTACGACGACAACTACATAGAAAACGTTTGGGCTGTCATAAAGAGGGCCGATGAGAAAGGACTTCTTTACCACGGATCCAGGGCGACCTGGTTCTGCGTAAGATGCAGCACGCCAATGTCAAATTATGAGGTCAGAGACAAGTATTATCCGAAAGAGGATCCATCTATCTATGTGCTCTTCCACTTAAAGGACGGAAGATATCTCCTTGTATGGACTACAACACCTTGGACGCTTCCATCAAATGCAGCCGTCGCTGTCAACTCAGAAGCTGATTACATCGAAGTTTCATCCGGTGACAAACATCTGATCATCGCAAAATCAAGAAAGGAAGTGCTTGATAAATTTGTACAAAAGTATGAGATCGTGAGGGAATTCAAGGGATCCGAATTGATTGGTTTGAGGTACGAGCATCCCTTTGCTGATATACCTCAAATAAAGGAAAACCTAGACAAGATCTGCGTGATAATCGATGGAAAAGACAGTTTCGGACAGGAGAATGAACCATTTGTCAATCTAAATGAGGGTACAGGTGCAGTCCATGTAGCCCCCGGTCACGGGCTATCGGACTACAAGATAGGGACAAAGCTTGGTCTACCTATAATGTCTCCAATAAACGAGGATGGAACTTATAAAGATTCCGCAGGATGGTTGAAAGGCAAATACCTCTTCAGTGCAAATGAAGAGATAATAAAATATCTTAAGGAAAAAGGGCTTCTACTTGCTGAAGAGAAGATAACTCATGACTATCCTCACTGCTGGAGATGCTCAACGCCTCTGGTTCAGATAGCGACAAACCAGTGGTTCCTTGACGTAACAAAGATAAAAGAAGAGTTGATAAAGATTGCTGAGGATATACATTGGGTTCCAGAGATATCTAAACAGAGCTTTCTTCTGTGGCTATCAAACATCGAAGACTGGGTGATATCCAGACAAAGGTACTGGAACACACCTCTCCCGATATGGGAATGCAGCAAATGCGGAAACAGGATCGTTGTCGGAAGCAAGGAGGAGCTGTCCAAACTTAGCGGGGTGAAAAGGATAAAGGACCTGCATAAAACGACACTTTCAAAGATAGAGATAAAGTGCCCTGTATGCGGAGAAAAAATGAGGAGAGTAGATGATGTGATAGATGTTTGGGTCGATTCTGGCGCTGCCGCATCGGCAAGCATCGATTATCTACATAACAAAGAGATGTTCGATAAACTTTTCCCTGTGGACTTCATATGTGAAGCCAATGAGCAGATCAGGGGGTGGTTTTATTCCTTGCTTGTCCTTGGATACGTTTTTACTGATAAGCTTCCATACAAAAGCGGAATCATGCATAAATTTGTGATAGGAGAAGATAGGAAGAAGCTATCGAAGAGCGCCGGTAACTACAAACCAGTTGATCAGCTGATCAAAGAAGGATACAGCAGGGACGCGTTGAGAATCAGTCTGCTTAAACACAGGCTGGAAGATGAAGTGGTTTTCTCAATGAAAGACGTGATGGATAGCACAAAAACCCTGAATCTCATGTTCAACTTAGCCAGGCTGCTAGACATGGTAAAAGACAAGAACAGATCAAAATTCAGCACATCTTACAAAGCGGAGGACGCATGGATATTATCAAGATGGAACAGAATTAAGAAAAAAATAATAGACGCTGTCAACGATTACAGAGTTGATGAGGGAATCAATGAGCTGATCGATTTCGCTGAAAATGACCTGAGCAAGACCTATCTAAAGCTCGCAAAACCGAGGATGCTTGAAGAGGAGGATGAATCGGCTCTATTCATATTTTCCAAAATTATGGAGGAACTCTCTATAATTAGCGCTATCTTCATTCCATTCATGTCAGAATATCTATATTCAGTTACACACAAGAATGGAAGCGTCCTTCTTGAAAGCCTTCCAAAGATAGACGAAGAGAACATAAATGAAGGAATAGAAAGCAGGATGAATAAGACCTTGGATCTTGTTCAGGACATACTTGCTTATAGAGATAAAAATAAGCTTCCGGTCAAGCGTCCAATAAGCTCGATCACTATCTTCGGACTAAACAAAGACGAGATCATAGAGGAGATACTCAAAACACTGGCAAACATAATAGAAGTCAATTATAACTTGTACACCCCTGACATCGAACTGAGCCTTAATATCCCGCACCTAAAGGAAAGATACAACTCGGATGATATAACGAAGATCGCTGGAAAATTCATAGAACTCACACATGAAACTATAATAAGGAATGTAAATGAGATAAATCTCTCTATAGATGGGAAAACTTACAAACTAAATAAAGACGACATACTGATAAAATCAAAGAAAGAGGGGACGAATGCTATAAACGCTGAAGCGTCCGGTTCGATTCTTCTGATAGATGCATCCATGAATGATGAGGTATTGAAAAGATGGGCAAAGCGCGAGATAATCAGGGCAGTGCAGGACATAAGAAAACAGAGCTCTTTAAAGAGGAGCGATGAGATAGGCCTAGAGATAAATGCAAAGGAAAATCTGCTGGATGAAAAATCCATCGATGAAATATACTCAAAAACCAACGCCAAAAAGAGGAAAGGAAGCCTAATAAAGCTGCAAACGATAAGTATAAATGGGGAGGAAGTGTTAATCACAGTATATAAATAGATATGAAAAAGCTCTACAGGGTTGAAAACATCGTAGCAAGCATATCATTAAAGACCTTTATACCGCTTAAAAAAGTGAAAAAACTACAGCACACACAATATAATCCTGAACAGTTTCCAGGGCTCGTCTTCAGATTGCCCGATCTACATGTCACCTTCCTTGTATTTAGCAGCGGAAAGCTTGTATGTACAGGGGGAAGATCAAAGGCAGACATACACAACGCGATGCATAGATTATTAAGAGAACTTAGAAAGGCGAATGTATCGGTTAAAACACCCTGGAAAATTGAGATACAGAACATCGTAGCAAGCGGCAATCTTAACAGAAATCTTGATCTCAACAAGATCGCATACGGAGTGGAGGAAACGGAATACAATCCGGAACAATTCCCTGGACTTGTCTATAAGATACCAAATTCAAGGATAACTTTTCTTCTTTTCGGAACGGGAAAAATCGTCTGCACTGGAGCAAAGAAAATAGAGGAGATAGATGAAGCTATCAACAAGCTCACAGCGATGGTCAATAAATTAAAGTGACATCCTCCCACGAATGAATTCATGGGCTTCCAGCTCCTATTGGAATCTTAAGATTCCTCATAGCGTTTAGTTCCTGCTTCTCAGAGTCATAGCTCGTAGACCTTGCTAAAATATTCATCTTAGCAAGTTCCGCCGTCAGAGGATTCTCCACAGGCTTAGCTCTTTTGGAGAGTTCCCCTCCATCCGAGGGTACTGGATTCAGTCCTATTTGTCTTAGGCCCAAATCCCTTATGTTCATCGCTGCGTTTATGTCCCTATCTAAATGTGTTTTGCAATTCTCACAGATCCATTCTCTTTCTTGTAACGTCAAATCCTTATTGACATGTCCGCAGACATGGCATGTCTTTGACGTCCTTTCAAACATTCCTATCTCTATTATGTTCTTTCCTAATTTATCTGCCTTGTATCTTAGGAAGTTGAAGAATCTACCCCAAGCTGCATCATTTATTGACTTTGCCAGGTAGTGATTCTTTTCCATTCCTTTGATATTCAAGGTTTCTACAACTATGGTATCGAACAGCTTGGTTATCGCTGTTGATACTTTATGTAAGAAATCATCCCTTTGATTTGTTATCCTTTCATGTATTCTTGCTACCTTTAATCTAGCTTTATCTCTGTTTTTGCTGCCTTTCTGCTTCCTTGAAAGCATTCTCTGCCTTCTTTTTAGAAGCTTTTCTGATCTCTGCAGGTATCTGGGGTTTGCTATCTTTACACCATTGGACAGTACAGCAAAGTCCTTTAAGCCCATGTCAATCCCTATGGTTTTGTTTGGGTTGTCTGCTATTTTCACTTTTCTAGGTGCTTCTTTCTCATCGTCTACCACTATAGAGACAAAGTACTTATTCGTTGGTGTCTTTGTCACTGTCAATTGCTTTACCTTATCTTTAGGAAATTCCCTGTGTTCTTCCATCTTTATCCCTTTTCCCATCTTGGGAAGATACAGTACTCCATCATCAAAATTAAAGAACTGTGGCACTCTGAAGGATTGTTTATCTGATTTCTTCTTGTATCTTGGGTATTTGGATATGCCTTTGAAGAAGGATTTGAATGCTCTGTCCAGATCCATCAATGTCTGCTGCAGTGACTGTGAATTGGCTTCTTTCAGCCATTTATACTCTTCTTTCTGCTTCAGTTCTTTTATGAATTTAGCGGTATCATAGTAGTTTAATCCTTTCCTTGTTTTATCGTTTTTATGTTCTTTGTAATAGGATTCCCTCAGTTCTAAGGCTTTATTCCATACAAATCTATTACAACCAAAGTATTTTGAGAATATTTCTTTTTGTTTTTTATCTGGATACAAACGAAATTTGTATGCAGTTAACATGTTGTTTATGCCTTTTACTATTTATGCTTTTGGGTTCGCTTTCATCCCACATCTAAGGAGTGTGGGTTTTCCCGCTCACACTTGATAAATTAAGGATATTTATATCCGTCCCTTCATTTACCTTTTGAATTTCAATCTTCAATGAGCTTAGGTTACCCTCCATTTTTTGACTGAGATTAGCGCATATTACTTTGTTTACCTTATTTTGAACAAGCATCTTCAGAAGCTTTCCATGGCCCGCCGCTTCGTTTTCCTCTTTTTCGTGAGGGTTCTCAACAAGCTTCTTTTCATGTGAGTTTGTGTCTATTATTAGAAAATATTTTGAATGGCCGAAATGAGCTGACACGTGCGTACCATCATCTGTTGGTATGCCTAAAATCATTAGATTATAAAGACTCTTATTACTTTTATGCTTTTCATCAAGAATAACCCTAAAAAAGAAAAATTAATTTTGTGATCGTCTACGGAGCCGCTACAAGAAGCGCTTCAATGCTGCCCAAGAAGAGCAGCAAGAGAAAGCACTTCTCTATCAGG
>JAGDXV010000022.1 GCA_023261805.1 Candidatus Parvarchaeota archaeon
GTTTGCCGACGCAAGTGGAGGTCCCTGTGATAACGGATCTGTCAGACATATGTCAGGTTGCCCAGACAACATACAAACCAGGCGTAAATCTGAATATAGAACTGCAGCCAAGCGGTAATGGTTCTATTACCTTTTCTCTTTCACAAGGATTATTTAATACTCTTTGTAACAAAAACAGCAAAATATATCCTCACTCGATGGCGACTTTCATTAATGACATAATCTCTGCAGGTAACAATGGCGGCGGATATGTGAGCATGCTTCTTCCCCCGCAGTATTCTCTCGGAATAACGGAGGGAAATAACGCAGATCTGTGCTTATTTCAGAATTTAATTCAGCCGGATGGAAATCCTTTCATGGTAACTGGAAATATCAGAGGAAGCAGGTTTTATCGGCAGAGCGAGTATCCTATTCAGTATGGAAGGGAAGAAGTTTGTATCAATCTTACAAACATAACAAACGGCGCATACAGTATTAGTCTCTCGCCTCCTTCACAAAATTATCTCACAAATGGAAATCTCTCTTTCATCAATAATGCATCCGTCATCGGCTTTTCAATACCGGCCAATTCTTATCCAAATCCATTTTCTTTGGGCTCTCCTTATGTGCAGGCTAACTATATCGCTTCAAATAGATTTTTTACTATAGAACCTTCACTCGGTATAACTTCTCCTTTATATAACACTTTTCTTTCAAAGTTAGCTACCAAATTATCTCCTATGTTTTCGAGTACTGCTCAAGCAGCCATTTCAGCTTCATTCACATTCAGTTCTCCCGGTCCAGATCTTCTCTATTATCAAACAGGATACACAAATGTAACGTTTGAAGTGAATAAAATCGGAGACAATTATCAGCTAAGTTTTATATCAAATAAGATAGTGTTTGGAGTGTATCCAAATAATGATAATGAAATAGGAGGTACTTACACGCAAAGTTAGGATATGGCTTTACCAGAGTTGATGGGGTTTGCGGATGCAGGGATACTCTTAGCAGCTTTCGCACTGTTGCTTGTCGTTCTGTCTTACAATGTATCGCAGATCAATAGCCTTATGATATTTGCCAATGCAAAAGCATTTGTAACGGCGCTCAGCACAAGACTGGTCACCTCTCCAAACTGTTTTGCATATGAACAGCAGATGCCTTATTATAATCAGCAAGGTTACTCTGGTATTCCTGCAGACAGTGTGAGCATTCAGAGCTCTGAAACACCAGGCGTAATCAGTTTTTCAAAGTTTATCACAAATAATTTTCTTTCATGTGCTCAATACACTTATTATGGCGGTGCTACAGACGTACCCTTTAGCAAGACTCTAATACCAGATATGGTGGGTATATCCGTAACATTAACTGACACGCAGGATCCAACAGGCCTCGCTGGGCAGAGGTCGTTGACCTTGTCCAACTTTCCTCAGTATGAGTATGGATCAGCATTTGTATCCGCTGAGGAAGGTACAGCAAGGGCGGCTGAGGTCGCGGAGGCCGTGTTATTTGTAGGAAGTGTCGCAATAAATGTTGCGATAGGAGTGCTTACTGCTGGGATATCTTATGCTTCCGGTATAAATGTCAATCTCATAGGAGTACTGGGTTCAAATTCTCATAACAGTATAGCTCCACAGTATGTTTTGTCCTATCTTTTGCTTTCAGAGAACCGGTATACAGAGTCAATACCTGTAGTGATACAATTTACCAATCCTGAAAATCAACCAACATACACGAACTATGGTGTGATGAAGATAACAGTCTTGTACGGGACTAATTATGGAAGTTAATAGAAAAGGTCAGATAACACTGATAGATCTTATTTTAGCGCCGTTGGTAGCGGTGATACTTTCGGTGATAGCTGTTATGATATTACAGGGATCCACATTTCATCTGATCAATGAGGTTAACATGGAGCCTACTGTTGAAGCGTGCAACTTTGGACTTGAAACGCTTTTTTCTTCCTATTATGTTCATACAGCTTCTTCATTGCAATATCTTCAGTCAGCTCATCCGAATCAGTATGCGGTGGCCACGACAGAACCATTGCAGATCCAGACAGTAAGCTGCGGATATAATTGTTCTGTATCATATGAAGATATTCCTAACACATTGGGAACATCATCAGATTTCTATGTAGATTTCATACAGTATTTCGATCCTTTTGCGTTGAGCGTTTTCAATGTTTCCGTTGGGGAAGATGCACCCGAAATGCAGGCCTTTGGGATGCAGGTGTTTTTGAATAGAGTACCTGCGTTGCCATATACACCATCAGAAGTATGCAGTCTCACTGTATTTAATCCGCAGGATCCAAGCAATCCATATACTATCTATGGGGTGATGAGATAATGAGTAAGAAAGGTCAGGTCAATATAATCGCAGTAATAGGGATGATAGCAGCGACAATAATTGCGCTGATGAACCTGATGAACTACGTTAATGAATTAGGTCTCAGCTCAGCAATATACATAAACGCACAAAACAGCATCTATCAGGTGGCGGGGATGAAGGATTATATCCTTCAGCAAGCTCAGTACAACTTTGATAAGGCACAGTTGATGACTGGATTGAATCTTGTGCCATCAACAACTTCATGCGGTTATATAAATGGGACACAGCTACTTCCACAATTGGGAATTCCGAAGATATACTATTGGAACACACCTTCTGGTCAGACATGCTTGCCTTACAATTCAGAGATAGAATATGCGATACTTAAGATATTGAGTCAACCAAGCTTTTCAACGATTCCCGTGAATAACAGTCCTGACTTCAAAGAGTACATTGACATAAATTTAACACATGAGTCAGGTGATCTGTATCAAGGTTCATTCACCTCGCCTGTTTTCAATGGGCAATATGTAATAACTTTGGATAAGTCTCAGGACACCGTCAGTGTGACCTATAATGGTAATACTGTCGCATCCGGCCCGGTTCTATCCACATATCTTTCTATCGGAAATTACTCCTTCCTTTTGGGTCCGGTTGAGAGCACAGTAACAGGAGTATTAAATCAACCGGCATATCAGGCATCTTTCTTTTCAGGGTCCTTTGTTTCTCCAAGTTCTCAGTACGGTCTGATAACTTTCAATGGTCAGCAGGCGATAGTATATAGCAACCAGACAAACGGAATGTTTTCATTCCATTTAGCTATTCTCCAAAATCCGTATGCATACACCCTTTCAGAGGCAGATGGAGGGAAAGTTTATAACCTCATAAACGGATCAGACACGACTATAGATGGTGAGCCGTATCTTTTCCTTATTACAAACGATACAAACGGGATATTTTCCCTCTCTCCAGTTGATTACACAACTCTTGCGATCCAGCCCAATTTTGTCTTCATGAAATACCTTGTTAATTCCTTCCAATTGTCAGGTAGTCAGAATCTCCTATTCCCATCGGAAAAGAATCTGTATGTATCCCTTTTCACATTTCCTCTGTATAATCCGCAGGTCTGTGTTTCCTCGAATGTAGGCACCTTTTCTATACAGGACTGCTTAAGTCTCGCCGGGCAGGTCTCTTCGCAGGATTATCTTAGCAATCTTTTGCAGCTGAGCATCGCCTTCGTAAATCAGTCTTTTCCTATCGGTCAGATAAGCATACAGGGCTTTCCGCAGTATCTGATATACAATTATCTGGAAAATGTTATCCATGGCGTAAACATGAGGACGGTCTCCGTGAACGGAAGGCCGAAATATGATTGGTACTCATCATTGATTTTTGCGATAGGGTCACCGAATGGGCAACAGTATTTGGAGAATGAGATAAGTTGTGCGAAGGAAAATTATTATGGCACTACAATATACGATTGTTCACAAACTCCTTCCTGTCTGAGTACATGCAGAAGTGTTCTTTCACAGACCCTTGGATACGCCATCAACAATCTGCTCAGCAATCAAGAGCAGGAGGAATTAAGTTTCTTGAGCGGTTATCCATTCTCTGTGAGTGTATTGAATGTATCAGTTTCAGCAGCGGAAGCGGCCAACTGTGGAAGCGGAAGTGCATCGTACAGTTATACATATCAGCCCCCTTCATCAGCAGGAACATCATCAGAAGAAGTATTAGGTGTTCCCATCTCTCTTATATTTGGTTACAAAAATGGACTCAAGCTCACACCAACTGAGGGCTGCGGTTTACAGGAGGACCCTCAAACAGCCTGTTATCCTGGCTTCTCAACCACTTTGTCTGGAAATTCCAAATCTGGTTTTGATATATTCTCTTGCTGCTCACCGATATTAGCAAACCAATTCCTAAATAGGACATGCATCGCTAACCTTGGTACGAATAACAGAGCAGTAGCAGAATACATAAACTACTCAACCGGCCCTCAAAACAACGGTATATGTAGCGCAGGGACGCAAGATGGGCAAACTTATTACTATTGCAATCATTTTATTTTTAATGAAACGAATCCCCTGTTCGAACCGCAAGGATATATATCGGATTGGGTTCTTCACAGCAATTCCTGTCCAAGTACGATAACTATCGCTGGCCAAACTTTCTCTCAAGGAAATAAGGATTACGATATATTATCAGAATACGGCGGTGGTACAAGTCAACCGACTTACTCCCTTTACAACTGGACTTCAGCTTACATTGACAATTTGGATTTGGCAAACATATCCGTTCACATGTCAGCAAATTTGGGCGGTGCTGCACCGAACTTAGCCGTCATATTCTCCAGCGGGAATATATCATCTTCTCAGAAGCTCAGTTCTCCAGCCTTTGCGGTCGATGTGGACATACATGACGGCTCAACCTTTGCTTATAATTCTAATGCAGGGATGATGACAAATGTAGGTGCCGGGGCCGTATACGCATCCACTGGAAATAATCAAGTGGTCGTTGATAAATCTTGTCTGTCGGGCGAGTGTACTGTGGTGGCCTACGAGAATTCAAGGGAAGCTCTGAATCAATCCTTCTCCAGCGGTAGCGAGACAGAATCGCTAGGAATATCAACAGGTTCATTACCGTCAAATGTTATTGTACCTGAGTTTTTCGTTACAAATTACTTCCCAAGCTATGCACCAAAAATAATCATATCATCATATCAGCCAGCCACATTTTTGAATCGTGGCCTGCCAAGCGCAAGTGCTTTTAATATAAGCTACAAATATTTGGGTCAGACTTACTTCAACGTGATTTCTATAGAAAACGGCAGGAAGTTACCTGCATCCTATCAGCTTGAGGTTCCCCTGACCTCACAGTTTTATGTTTCACAGATGTTTCCCAACGAGATAAAAGTTTTTGCAGTATATTCACTTGGAAATGTTAAAGAATTAAGCTGGTGGAATGAGACACCAATCTCTGTTGGGTCTCCGCTATGGATAAATATCACAAACAATCCTCCAAGAACCATTTACATTGTCTATGGTCAGGGCGTTGCGTACAACAGTGATTCATACGCTGACAATGGATCAAAAGTTTTTCCAGTCTTCTTTTCGAACATCACTCTTCCTTCATCCGAGAGCTTTTCCTTGCTTTATCCTGCAATGCCGTCAGATAATTCGACCGTCAGCAGCGCCGGACTAGTCCTTCAGCAGAATTCACCCATTCCGCCTTACATTTACAACGTAAGCAGCGGAAGGTTCTATGAGCAATTCGCCTGTGTTACGAAGTCCTCTATGCTACTCGTAAATGCTTCTTATGCATCTTCATTGCCTTCTATTAACCTTCAGGATCTTTATGGAGCATATGATCCTCTTTATCCAAATCTTTATATAATAGGAACTTCCACCCCCTCGGCTCAAGCATCTTCTTTTGTAACAACTTTCTACGCTACCAATTTGCTGCAAGGTGCAACTTGGGAAGTAACTTATGATGGAATAGAGAAAACGTCTACAAATCCAACCATCTCTTTCGTCACCCCTCTGGGAACTTATCCGTTTACGATAGGTGGGTCGGTTGCCATTTCTACGTGCTATGACTATTTTGGAGCTCCTTCTGTGACGAGTGGAAATGAGCTTGCTGGCGGTTCAGTCAGTGTGACCTATGATTATCATGGGGTTCCAACCCATGCTCCGGGGTGCGGATGAAAAGATAAATATGAGATACGGGAAAAATCTTAATAGTGAGCGGCTTGGCGAACAGAATCACAAGGTGGTGATATGGCAATAACAAGACTGAATGGTTTTCTACTGTCTATCCTTTTTTTATTAGTTATAGTTTTCGTTTTCAGTTTTTCTGCGAGTAGAAATACTGTTAATTCTACTCCTGTAGGTAACTCCATTTTATCTCCATATGTATTATCGAGCTTAAACAAAACAGTTTCAAGTGTTGATTCAATAAGCAGTCTGGATCCATCATTTTCAAATTTGATATCCAATAATGAGTATATTTGTCCTTCTTATCCATGCGCCTTGAACAGCAGCATTTGGAACACTTACTCCCAACTTGCTGAACAATCAGGAACACTTTCAAGTATCTTCTCAATTTTAACAACCAGTATCCTTGGTATACTCTCCGTTCCTTTGAACAACGGATTCGATCAAGTTAACCAGTTTATACCAGGTGCCGTAAGTGGCACTACCTGCATTGCTCCATCCTCATTTTCTTATTATGGCCCTTTTTTGCCGTCTGGTTCGACTGACACTTCATACAGTGATTTCACGGGCTTCTTTGGATATCCTCAGGAGAGTACTATCACGCCAGAATATAATGTCAAATTTCCTTCTTTGTTTTCTGGGATAATAAATCTGACGGAAGTATTGACTTTTAATCTAGCTGAGGGCAGTGTTAGATCTCCTTATGATGAACCAGGTTCAAAGGGAGTCTATAACATAATTGAATGGGGTCAGAGCTCGCTTCACTATTATCCTGGCACTAGTTACATGTATGCGGAGAGCACTGATGCAGATCTTTATGTGAATGCATCGCCCGGTCAATCCAGTATGATATCTGGGAACACTTTTATAGTGCCTGCAATATCTTGCGGTGCAACTGCTACTCCGCCCGTTTTAATCGGCACGACGTATGCAGTTCCTCTAACTTCCGGGTTTGTACCCGCTGTTGGTCTGGCGGCACAGTCTTCAGTAGGATCGATAGTTAAATCACTTGTTGTAAACGAGTTTTCGAGTGATGACATGTTCTGGTCTTTTTATCAGTATGAGGGCCAGTTCCCGCAGCTTGCTGTTAAAACACTGAAATCGGATTTCAACTTCACTGAGCCCTCGTTGAATTATGCCGCTTTTCCACCTGGAAACAATGGGGATTCACAATATATTAACAATTCAGGTTTCTTTTCGGTTCCTGTTAATGCAACTTTATTCTTTGGGCAGCAGTTTAATCAGCAGAACTTCTTTGTGTACGAAAGCAACAATACAATTTTAACATATCAAACAAGTTCAGATACTCCATCCCTTGCAGATGCTACTAAGGTTTCAAATGTTTCAGCATATTCTGTCCCGAACTTAGTGCCTGCATATTGGCCTTTCTTAGGCGTATTCGGGGGTTCTTTTGGGTCGAGTAGCGGTCCAGATCCTGCTCTCATATACGATACTTTCAAGGTAGATGGGATTCTCCCGGTTTGTAATATCGGAAATGGGTACAGTTACTGCACCATGAACAACGCAACGAGCGTAAATCCGATATCACCATACAGGCTTTGGGATTATGAAGTTAGTGGAAATACTTATAGAACAGGATCAATGTTTGGTGGCAGAACAACAACTCAAAACATAGGAACTTGCCATAACGGAATATGTGCTGTTCAGCCGCAGTCATATTCTGAGCCGCTGAATCAAAATCCGTATGCTCCGGGTTACGATCCGAACGATGTTTACATTAATACTCTGGAAGAAGATGCTCTGAACAGTTTCTGTTTCTATGGAGATAATTTTGATACATCAACCGGAGTTTACGATTCGCCGAGCTATACAAGGATAATTCCTCCTCTTTCATCAGAGAACTACACTGTAGCTTTAGGGAAGTGTAATGGCTTTTTCAATAGCACGGATTGCTTTGGCAGTAGTAATGGGAACTATCTCAATTTTGAATCGGGAATATTTTTATCCAAAGTTTCATGTACATCAAACGGGATATATCCAACTAATGTTACAGATGCATGGATAAGCAGCGTATCGATAGCTAACAATGCTGGGCAATTCTGTGGTTACTTCGGTGGTAAGAAGGCTCCAGTGAATCCAGTGACGTTTACTGGACTAGGTCAGCTTTATGCCAACAACACAGTTTTCACCGATACGGTTTCCTCCTGTCCTAGTTTTAATAACGGTTCTGCTTATGTCAATCTACTCGTGACGGTCCAAAACGTTGGTAATTCCTACATCACTGCCCCCTATTTGTATGTTTTGTATGGAAATGTTCAACCGAGTCAGATGTTTTATGCAGAGCAGAATACACCGCAAAATGATTACGAGCTTTATCAGACTTTTCTTCTGAACATGAACTCTCAGTCAAGTGGGCTGATCCAATTGAGATATCTTAATGGGGGACCGCAAGAAGACATGTTCTTCTCAAGGCCCGGAAATTCAGCTCAGGATATCCCTATCTCCGAACTGTTTTCTGGGGATCAGGAGTATGTAAACGGTCCATACAACAATTCGCTGTTAGGAATGTGGCTGGATTATAATGGAAAAATAATAAGGACTTCGAATACCTTTCTGTCTTACTCCAATTCAGGCAATACTTTTCCAACTGTTATAATACCTGGAGGAAAGGCATCCTTTGATATAGAAATTCCCCTTCCAGTTTTTGAGATGCTTCTGAAGAACAACGAAAAGATAGGGATATACTTTGGAAACATGTTCAATGTTAATTGGTGGAACACACAGATTGGTCAACAATACGTTCCTTCAAGCACCTCAAACTCAACTTATACCCACAATACTGAATATCTTGATCCTTCATCTTCTTATCCTATGCCGATCTGGCAATACATAGTCGGATCGGAGATGAACATTGGAAATTCTGTTTTCAAATCCGTTTCAATCTACTCGGATAGTTTCAGTTTGTCGGTTTCGGCTGATAACAATAATGCAAGCATACTTGATTTGGGTGTCAGTACAAACATATTGAAATTCAATGGAAGCGGTTTGTATAACCTGACTAAGATTCAAGAGGGATCGAACGGCGTCGGTCCTTTATCAGGTTCTTCTTTGACCTGCTTTGCTACGCAGGACAACATGAACGACTTTGACGTTTTCTGGAGCGTTCACGCGGCTTCGTCATCAAATCTTAAGTTTTTGATGGAGAAATACTACGGTGAAAATGCCTATCAAAATGAGATAATTAATATTTGGCGTGGGCTTGTATTCATGCCGTATGCTTCGAATGTCGTTTTGAACTACAATAATCTCCCGTACTTCCCAACTGATACGGCATCCTTTTCTCTGGAGGAGCCTGCTATTAATTCTTCTTCTACCGTGAATCAAAAGATCGGTTTCGTTTCGCTTCAGGAGACCGGGGAACAATCCTCCCTGAAGGCGCTTTCCGATGTTTATCATACGCTAAATACGACGAGAGTGAATATTTCGCAGGCTTTTCCTACGCCAGCAAGTATGTACGGTTTCTCGATATCTGCCCTCGTCCCAATTAAAAATCAATCGATTCTGAAGATAGGCGCTATGACTCAGGTATCGAATTCTTCTCCTTTCTCCGATATTCCGGTATCTATCACTTTGCTTAATGCTGATGGATCCACTTGTTTGTCTGGAGTGTATCCGACAGATCAGTATGGTGTTGTCAATATCACAGAAGCATGCAGTGGACTGGAAGGCGGTAAGGCCATAATTACTTCTCCTTCAGGGCCGTTCAGCGTCACAATGTATAACAATACTCCTTTGAATATCACAAATACCTCCTATAACGGAGCCATGGTTGTGGCCGGGAATTTCTCTAGCTTTTCTTCCAACAACGGGTATAGAGTTACTTTGAACTTGGCCAATTCGGTTTTCAACGGTAATGGAGTCTCATTTACGTTCTCCTATATTCCGGAATCGTTAGTTTACAAAAATTCCTTGCTCTATCTGTATTATCTTAATGGGACTCCATTTAACTGTAATCCCGTGGATGAAAACATCTTCGGGGTTAGCACTTTGGCTCCTGGAGAATACAGACTTTACAATGGCTCAATACTTTGTTCAATCAATTCTCCATTCAACTATCTCCGTGCTGTCTTTTTCAACGTCACAAACGGCGCATATCTTGGTGGAGGAGACATAGAAAGTGGATTGATGATAGCATACAATCAATCTTCGCAGGGCAATTTGTTGAAGTTTTGGTATAATGGCAAGCCAGTGACTTCCCAGGACGTCAACATGTCGGAAATATTTCCATCTCAATCACCGCCATATTATACAGCAAACAGTTGTGTTCAAAACCAGCTGATCACGAATGGTGTCCTTAATCTATCTGATTCAAGTGTGTCTTCTTGCAGTTCACTGGGAAATGGGCAAAATTATACTATTGATTTATATGTTAGTTCTGGTGGGGTAATGACGAAGGTCTCCGCTGCAATTTTCAATCTGTCTTTGCCGGCATCGGGAAGTGGGATGATTTCGATGTCTCCGCAAGTAGTTTTGGATGCTCCATCGGGCATACAGAACTTAACTATAAACAATCCTAGTGTACCTACCCCTGTCTTCTTCAGCGTGGCTTCAACCGCTGTTACATCTTGCAACGACATCAGGTTAATACAACCGAGTGGAAATGCATTCCCATATGAGGAAATTCCTTTCCAGGTAGTTTCAAATGTAAGTCTATGCGATTATGTGTTTATTGCCCGGCCATCTTTATCTGGGAGTAAGATAACATATGAAATCTATAGGTCGACGCAACCGGCGATCCCATACTCATCTAATTGGGGTAGCTTTTCGAATGATGTTTACTATTATAAAATTAAAGCTGATAACTATTCAGCGGATCTTCTTCCGAATTGTATGGCCTCTTTGGGTCCTTGTCTTTCTAATGTCACCGCTTTTGGAAAGTCTGTTGGTACTTTGCTTTTGAACAATGCTTCCGCTTATTCTACTGAAATGAGACCGGTGGCAAGCGGGCCAGTCATGAACTGCATAGACGTTTTGTATACTTCCTCATATACATTAAAGCTTCCGGTCAGCGGGTTTGGAGGATTAAATTACAACCTTAATAGACTTTATCAGATAGCCACTCCTTCTCAGCAGATAATAAGTTCTTACTGTTTCTTTAGAGGAAGCGACGTTATCCTTGATTATATTTCAATGACGGGCCCTCAAGTTCCGTTTAGTTTAGAAAATAAACTTAACACTACTTTCATATCTGCTCAGTCTGGAAATGGTTTATCAATGGGCCTTCCAAAGCCAATCTCTACCTCTTGCCTAAGCAGTACGACAGCTTCATATACAACGACGACTGTTGGTGTTGGTGGAAGCACAACAACCTATGTTATCTCCCCAAACTGTTTGTCAATACCTCCTCCGCCTCAAGAACCCAACATGAAAAATGTTACATTGCCAAGCTCCTATTTCAATACAGCTAATGGTCCGTTTTTCTGTCTTGGTCAAACCTATCCAACTTATACACCTCAATTTGAATTTTACTCCACTGGTACACAAGCTGATTCGTATGGAAATTACAACAATATGTCTGGCGGTCTAAGTTACCTTTATACTCCTGGTAATTATAGTATCACAACTCAGTATGGAAATACGATATACTATGATACTTGCATACCACCGAGTGGAACTGCGGAGACTGTAAATACGCTCAATGAGCCAAAGTTCTATTTTGGTTCTTCAATTGGGCAGCCATATGATGGCTCTTCAGGGGAAAATTATCTTGAGAAAAACGTGGCGATGACAGCGATTAAGAACACAGGTGTTTCAAGCAACATACTCTTTAATCCAAATGGCGGTGAACTCATAGGAAAGTGTCCGATCAATACATCGATAAGTGATTACACATTTTGTATCAAGCCTGTAGGAAGCCAGTACTTTTATCCAACCAATTCATATCCAGGTGGACTTGAAGGGCTTCCAAATAATCGTTCGAGTGTTTACAATTATCCAATAGGGGGCGGCTGCCTTGTCGATACTAATAATCCCTCAGGTCAGTATTACTGCGCACCTACTTTCGGCAATCTTAGCAATTCTTATCCAGGAAGTACTTCATATGATTCAGTCAATGTCAGCTCTGAAGGGTCACTTCCTTATGAATGGTCAAGCAGCAAGAATTCGAATACTTTGTCTTCGCAGAGCCTTGAGGCAAGTTTCAGCTGCTCCGGTCAGGCAACTGTAGAGGAAAGCGAGTCGGTAGAGTACTATGAGTATAACACAACAACTGGCAATATACTTAATCCAGACGCAGGATCATGTACATTTTATACGACACAGAATGAACCAGTTTCATGTAGTTATAATAATGGAATGAGCTCAGGTAGCAGATGCAGTACAAGTTTCTCAAATGGAAATCTTCAATCAGCAATAAGCAGTCCTTCGACAGAGATCACCCTGAGTCCAGTTTCCTACTGCAAGCTTAATGAGAACCCGGCTGAGTACAGCACCTGGTACGTCTCTCCTGAATGTGCCCCTCCTCCAGGAAATGCAACTGCAGGTTATGCTTATGCAGTTTACACTTCACCAAGTGAAGCTAGAGAATCTGTCGTCAAAGTATATCCATATTCACTGACTATATACACCACCGCCATAAGCTTGAATCAGGGTGAGAATACAACCTACTATCCAGGGGATTATTCTGATAGTTGTCAAAATGGAACCACTGCCATAAAAGATGATGTTGGATTTGGATGGTCTTGGCATCCATATATGTCTTATGAGTTCGGTGTTTACACAACAAATCCTGATGGAATACCTTTAGTTGGTGGCTGCGAGGCGAACAGGGATACTTATGATGTAACAAATCCGACAATTTCTGTATCTACAAGTGGAAATGGATACCAATATACCTATTCCTGTCCTTCAGGCTACTCCGGAAGCATACTGTCATGCGAAAACGAGTCAGCGTCGCGATCAGCAACTTTGAATAGCTCAGTCTTCAGTGCATCGTGTACATCAACATCCCCTGTGCTTACACAGACCACACAGCAATATTCGTCAAATTCACCGTATTATGGTGCAGCATGCACATCATGCGCCTCTCTTCCAAGCGGGGATCAGAATCTTTATCAGCAACCGAATCCTCAAGCGTCTTGTCTTGCTCTTCCAAGGACGCAATTCAACAGTACAATGGCTCCGTATGTGCTTCAGTATTCGAATGATTCCAATATAGGAATAGGTCTCGGAGTTTTAGGACCAAATTCAAGGTTGAATATCACTTTGCCCGGAGACACCGAGTCTACGCATAAGGATCTTTATATGACAAGTCTTTCTGAGGTGCAGACAGAAGCAGAGAATCTGTTCCTTCAGCTTTATCCTTTCTCTGCTTTGAATCAGAAAACTCTCGCATCAGGAATGGAAGAATCGTTCATGTTTCCTTTCGATCTTCTGGATGCGTATCTCCTTCAGAATCCTTACTTTGGTGTGAGCGGCGAGCCAGGATTTATCAATGGAAGTGTATATGATGATGCAATGAATATCTTTTCAGGAGGCACACAATACAATTGTCCTAGCTCCAGCTTGAGGGGGAACTACGGAATATACGCCCTTGGAGAAGGTGTTCTTTGCGATGGGAATAACCTGCCAAGCGACTATGTCAATGGAATCTACGCTTCATTAGGCACGTTGAATGAGGGACCACATGCTGTTCAGTTCTATAGCGTATCTGCTGGAAACAACAGCATACCTCCTACCGTTGGACTTTATAGTAGCGGCGGTCGGGCGGTTTCATTGAATACCGCTTGTTCGAATGGAAATAGCAGGTCTTTTACGTTCTCCTATGATGGGACACAGAAGACGTTTGATATTTCATCGGATGACGAATGCGATCCAATAAACAATCTTTTGTATGGGTACATAATAAATTGCATGTATCAGACACCGGAAAATCAGACCTATAACATAGGGTCAGTTTATTATTTAGCTTATGATCTACCAACAGTTTGGGATGTTAGTTATACCCTTCTTGTTTCTCCAAGGAGCTATAATGTTGTGCCGGTCAAGGTGAAGCTAGCGACAGGAAGCAGTGGCTCTTACATAACGATAGGCTAAAAATTTTAAATTCATGCTACGATTAGAATAACCAATGGAAAGCATAAAGATCGAGAGGATATACTTTGAAAATAAGGAAGGTTACAATGTAATAATAGGTCAAAGTCACTTTATCAAGACAGTGGAAGACATATACGAGGCGATAGTCACCGCCTCTCAGTCGATCAAGTTTGGAGTCGCTTTCAATGAGGCGTCAGGTACAAGGCTAATAAGATATGATGGGAATGATGATAGGGCGGTAAATTCAGCCATAGACATAGCAAAAAGAATCGGTGCAGGCCATGTTTTCTGTGTTGTTTTGACACAGGGGTATCCAATTAACATACTAGACAGAATAAAGGGTGTGGAAGAAGTTGTGTCTTTATACATATCAACGGCGAACGATTTCTCAGTAGTCATAGCGGATGACGAGAAAGAAGGAAGGGGCGTCCTTGGTGTCATAGACGGTAAATCTCCGAAAGGAGTGGAAGATGATCAAGAGAAATCAAAAAGACATAAATTTCTCAGGGACATAGGGTATAAGAGATAAAGTCGGGGTTGTATAGTGGTTAGTACGCTGCCCTCATGAAGAAAATTAAGAAAGGCAGAGATCGAGGGTTCAAATCCCTCCCCCGACAGTTCAGGAGTGGAGCTCTGGTACTATAAATGTAGGCGATACGCCGTATTCTTCCAGGTATCTTTCATTCTTTTTTATTATTATGTCTCCATAAAAAACAAAGGGTATACCACTTTTGTCAAAGTTTAATTTACCTTTTACTTCACTTTTTAGATGATCCTTGTCCTCTTCTAAAAGAGATATCGCCGCTATCAACTTGCTGTGATAAGCGGCCTCCAGTCTTTCTTCCAGTCTTCTTCTTATATCAGCCAGATCGAAGGAGGAGTATTTGTCAGGATAATCATTTATCGTCCCGTCCTTTATGTTTATTCTTAAGTTTTGATCCACAGGTATTGTGCCGATGTTTATTCTTTGCCACAATAGATCAAATAAGTAATCTATAGTTTTTTCATAAAACTTTATGCTTTCCTTCCCTTCAGGCAGTCCGGTGATGACATTGAGATTTTTTACTATCCTTTTTTCCTGGTTTTCATAGTATTCCCCTTCTCTGAGTCTAATCAATTCATATTCAAACAATGCACGATAAATAGCATATTTCTCTCCATACGGCAAGACAATCAGATAATTTTCCTTGTCATTTTTAGATTCAATAGTTTGTACGATATAATCGATTGTATGCTTGATTTTCTCGTCTACTTTTTCTTCAACCATTTTAAAGGGGGAGAATTCACCTGGATTAATTATAAATTCTTTCCTATTTGGATAATCTACTATTTTTTCCAGATCAGTTTCAGTTTTCATAAAAACCGAGTTATATTCAGTATTATAATGTAGTGATTCTATTAGATATTTAAACATTTCTAACATGATTTGTTTTTATAGATAGGATTGTAATGTATGTTATGGATAGCTTTCTTTTAGGCATACTCATAGGGATAATACTTTCAGCAGTAGCCTCCTTTTTGTTGTACAGATTGATTTTATTTAGGAGAATAAGGCGGTGGAAGGAAACTGAGCTGCAGAAGGAAATAGAAAAGGCATTAGAAAGGCAAAGATCCGTGGTGAAAGGAAAAATAAGCGAACAGTTGGTGCCTTTTCTTTCAGATGAGCTCGGGACGCCATCAGATGCAAGATTCATCGGTGATCCGGTGGATTATGTTGTTTTTGATGGACTATCAAGAGGGGATGATCAAAAGGTCTCTGTCAAATTTGTCGAAGTGAAGACAAGCGGATCGAAATTGAACGATCGTGAGTCTAGGGTGAGAGACGCAGTTATCGATAAACGTGTTGAATGGAAGGAGATCAGGGTGTGAAGCCTCACAATTTTCTCACAATAAATCTCTCCTGAACCTTGCTGTTTTTAACCACAATTCTGTCTCTTTTCAATTTTTGGATCTTCATAAGAACTGTTTTCCTATTATTCTTTCCTTTGATCGTATATCCCCCAACCCTGTGATCGCTCCTCACAACCTTGTAACAAGGATATCTATCCGGTTGTCCGTTCTTGCTCAGGATTTTTCCAACATATCTCGCCGGAAGTCCAACTTTTTCTCCTATTGCTTTGTATGTTGTGACTTTTCCCTTGGGTATTGAAAGCAAGAGCTTATAGACCTTCATTTCCTTTTTCATTCGTAATCATCTCCAGTATCTGTTCCTCTTTCATCGTCTCCAATCCAAGCCTTCTGAACCAGTCATTGATATTGCGTATGTCCCTGATCAGATACTGCCTTGTTGCACTGCTGAGTTTAAGCGCTTGGGAAAAATCGATTATGTAAGGTTCTTCGTTGAAATTGAGTATGTTGTATGGACTAAGGTCTCCGTGTATTATCCCTCTTTTTGCAAGTTTTATTATATCATCGATTATTTCCTTGTACCATCTGTCCACATCAAATGAACTGCTTTTTACAGCCAGTTCGGCGGGTCTTTTATCTGAGCCTATGAACTGCATCACTATCACATTTCCGCTTCTTCCATACGGCTCGGGACACTTTACTCCGGCGGAATATGCTCTTTTCAAGGTCTCATATTCGTAGCGGGTCCATTCATCTATTATTTTTATGAAGCCGCCCGCCCTTTTTCCCCTCAGTTTGAGGTATTCGGGTATCGATTTGAAGGTGTTTATGTTGTGTCTGTGTATTTTGATCGCCGAGGCCCTTCCAAAGTCGTCTTCTGTATAAAATATATTGGCTTCTTTTCCGCTTCCGATAGGGCCAGAGATCTCGTTTATCAGGCCCGAATTTATAAGCCTGCTTATGTTTTCACCGGTGTTTTTGTCAAATAAGGGGGAATATTTTTTATCTTTCTCCATGTTTCTTGAAAGCGGTTTTGATCGCCCTTATAAGCCTCATCTTCTCCCTTTTTCCTGTCATCGCGTAGTTTATCACGTCTGTTATAGATGTGGCGGTTATTATTTTTACCTTGTTTTTAAGCTGCGGTATAACATCGTCTTTGTTTGTTGATGGTATGATCACTTCCTTTATCCCTGCGTTGATCGCTGCCTCAATCTTCGGATTGACACCCCCTATTGGAAGAACTTCTCCGAGTATGGAAAGTGAGCCAGTCATCGCAACATCCTGTCTAACAGGTATGCCCGTAAGTGCAGAGAGGATGCTGACAGCTATACTTATGCTCGCACTATCCCCCTCAACACCTGAATAAGCCTGAAGGAATTGGATGTGTATATCATAGTCGCTCATCTGCTGCTTCGAATACGCCTTCACTATGGCTGAAACGTTTTTCACGGCCTCCTGTGCGATCTCACCGAGTTTTCCTGTGGCGATTATCTCACCGGCTCCCTTCCTCATGCTTTTTGTTACTATCGCTTCTATGGGCAGAAGCAAGCCAGAATCTGAATTTTCTATCACGGCCAGTCCATTGACCCTTCCAACCCTCGCACCTTTTGTCTGTATGACATCATATTCCTTTTTCTCTTTGATGTACCTTGAGGCGACCTGTTGTTCAAAGGACGTCGCATACTCCTTTGCATTTATCACATCCTCGGCCTCAACTATTTTCTTCCCTTTCTCCCTCGCCATGTCGCCGGCAACACGTATTATGCCGCCAAGCTCTCTTAATTTCAGTGTGAGGGCATTCTTTTTGTCCGCTCTTCTTTTAGCTTCATTGACTATCTCTATAACGGCGTTTCTTGAGAAGGGAGGGATCCTTCCATCTTTTTTGATCTCCTGTGCCACAAATCTGGCTATTTTATCTCTGTTCTCGACCGTATCATCCATGAAATCATTCATGTAAACCTCATAACCATACCCTCTTATCCTGGATCTCAGTGCCGGGCTCATCTTCGTTATTGACTCTGGGTTTCCAGCACCGACAAGAATAAAATCACAAGGTACAGGCTCGGTTTTGACCATCGCTCCCGCACTTCTTTCGCTTCTTCCTGTTATAGGGGCTTTCTTTTCCTGCATCGCCGTAAGCAGCTGTATTTGCATCTCAGGGGTCATATCTGCTAATTCATCGATGAAGAGGACCCCTCCATTGGCCTTGTGTATGTCACCTAAAACGACCCTTTCATGAGGAGGTGTTCCAAGGCCGCCTGTTTGGAAAGGATCATGTAGGACGTCGCCCAGCAGAGCCCCTTCCCTTGCCCCTGTTGCATCTACGAAAGGTGCAACCTTAACGTTCGAATTATCAAGCAGAAGTTTTGGAGTCAGAACATTGCTCACCCTTGTCCTTGTTAATCTATACATCAGGAGAACCATCAAAAAGCCGATAAGCATCGTTATTATGAAGAGCGTTCCGGAGATCTGATCAGCCGCTGCAAGCACCGCGTTTGACTGGGAGTTTACGATCAATTCGACGATATAACTGGCTATGAAAAAGGCAACAAGGATGCCCAAGAATATTACCGTGCTGTTACCGTTATTGATCGATGCGAGGGCCTTAGCTTTGGATTGTGCGACTATCTTTTTTCCCTCACCGGCAGGGACGGTCTTTATTATTGGATTGTTCTCGTCTTTGGGGTTTGGATAAGCAAGAATATCCACGAGTTTTTCTGTTGGCAGCAACTCAGAGA
The DNA here is from genome assembly GCA_023261805.1 of Candidatus Parvarchaeota archaeon. GTDB lineage: Archaea > Nanobdellota > Nanobdellia > Parvarchaeales > Parvarchaeaceae > Acidifodinimicrobium. Next base: position 18,668 of record JAGDXV010000022.1, read on the forward strand.
GTGCCTGACCAAGCATACTCTTTCCAACGCCGGGCTGACCAACGAGAAGCACGTTCCTGTGCTGTATTGCAGCTTTTTTGATTATCTCGACCGCCCTATCTTGTCCTATGACTTGATCGATCAGCCTTTCAGGTACCTTGATGTCTTCCGTTGTTTTGAATTTAATGCTGAATTCCTCATCCATTTTGAGTAAAACCCCTAATAATGAATACTTCTTTCAGGAATTTATACCCTAATGCGGTCGTCGTTCACTCGGTTTTTTCTTCCCCTTCAGAAGGGGCAGACACAACGCTCGAGATGATGAATATGTCCTCAATGGCTCTGACAAGGCTGTGCTGTATGATAGCACCTCTAGCCCCGCTGATCATCTTTGATAGATTTGATGAGGGCCCGGCTTTTACCCTCCAGCCTATTATCCTGTTGTCTTGAATTATCGCCTCCTCGACCTCTCCAAAATATGCACCACTGTCAGTATACACCTTTAAACCGTACGTGCTCGAGACCGTTTTAAGCTTCAATGCCATATCTATTTTGATTATCCCTGAATTTAAATATCTTCTTTTTTAGTTTGGTAGAAATTCTTTTCCAAGTTTTTCAAGCCAATCTCTTCTCTCAGCGAAATAATCTCTCGCCGATTTGAAAGTTTCTATAAGATAACTTGAAACGGCTCCCTTAATGTCATCCGGATGTATCTTTTTTTGTATAAACGCCTCTTCAAACGCGTTGTAATCCTCGAATTCAATTGTGCCTCCGTATTTCTCAGGCCTCTCTATCTTTATCCTTCCAGTGGCAGGGAAAATTACATACCTGACAATTTGAAGGATCATATTGTTTTCAACGATGCCCGCCGGGCAATAGGCGTTCTTTATCTTTCTCTTTATCGCCTCCTCACTGTCGTATATTTTGATGTGGCTTTCAGGTATGGATGAGCTCATCTTTGTTCCGGGTCCATTCAGAGATGCTATCAATGGCGTCATCACCTCTATTCTTTTTCTGTAACCCAAAAGGGGGAGGTATTCCCTCGCATACATGAGAATATGTCTTTGATCGGTCCCGCCTAGCTGTATGTCGACATCAAGGTATTGCTCGTCCAATGCCTGCATTATCGGATATATCATCTCACTAACCTTTGGATTTTTCATCCTTGTAACCTCAGATGCAGCTCTCATCGCCCTATCAATAGTCGTCTGTGTGGACAATTTAAGCACATCCAATACATATTCTCTCTTCAATTGATAACTTGATCCGCGTATGAATTCAGGTTTCTTTATCCAAGGAAGCGCAAGTTCGATGCATCTCTGTGTGTATTCGCTTCTGGCATCAAGAGCCTCCCAGGGAGCTTTCAGATCATCAAGCGCTGCATGCACATCAGCTATAAGTATCTTTGTTTTTACCCCCGCCTTTTGGAAGTCCAGCAGTTTGCTCAAAGCAACGATATGTCCTATATGTAATGGTCCAGTCGGTGCCCTACCTATATACATCGACAGATCCTTCTTTGTTTTCAATGCTTCTCTAAGTTCAGTCTCCTCAACTATTTCGACCGTACCCCTCTTTATTAGGTTGAATCTCTCTTCGGCATCCATGGATAATAGTTTGTTTCTATTGTTTTAATACCTTTGAGCAACCTTTTTCGCTGAAGTTCAAGATATGAAAAAGAATTAAACTCTGAGGGATGTCATATTTTTATGAAATTCATACATACTGGAGATTCACATATAGGGGAAGTTTATAAGGACAGGCAAAGAAACGAGGACATAAAGGATGCATTCAGACAAGTCATAGATGCGGCCATAGATGAGAAGGCAGATTTCATCATTCACTCAGGCGATCTTTTTGATACAGGAGTCCCCTCCTTTCAGGACATGCTTTTTGTAACCGATCAATTGAAGCGGTTGAAGGAGAAAGGAATAAAGATGTTCATCGTCCCCGGATCCCATGATATAGGTCTTGGAGAAGAAACAAGCGTGATAGAACTTTTCGATAGGAACGATCTGCTGGTAAATCTGAATTCAAGCAGGTACATAAAGAAGGAAGAAGACAAGGTTCTATTGAAAGGAGAAGTCTACAAAAACGCCTTCATAGCGGGGATAAGGGGCAAGCGCAGCAGGGTTGAGGACGAGATATTTAAGAGACTGAAAGTTGAGATGAGGGACGCATGGATAAAGATATTCGTCTTTCATCATACGATCTCAGCCTTAGGCGAGCCCTTCAGCGATCTTGATACAGATTCTCTTCCAAAGGGCTTCGATTATTATGCAGCTGGGCATTGGCACGGTCATAGGGACAATATACCTTATGGAAAAGGGATAATACAGTATCCGGGCTCAACTGAGTACTGTGATGAGAAGGAGATAGTTGATTACAAGAACAGAGGCTTTTATGTCATAGACTACAATGAAAAAGGAATAGGGAAGATATCCTACAGCATCCTCAAGACAAGGGAAAAGGAGATCCTGCATATAGATGCTAACGGGAAGACTGCACAGAAAGTAAGAGAAGAGATAGGGCAGAAAATAAGCGAGAACGATGGAAAGATCCTTGTCATAAGGATAGATGGAAAGCTGAACGATAAGCGGTCCTCCTTAGATATCGAGGGAATAAAACAGGATGCGAAATCGCTGGGCTATTCATATGTCAGCGTAAATATCTCAAGGTTATCCGACAAATCTGAGGAAGAAGTGAAGGTTTCATCTGACAGCATAGAACAGATAGAGAAGGAATTCCTTGAGAAAAAGGGGTATTCAGACAAGGACATAGCTGTCGCGAAGCTCTTGATAGATGCAGCCGAAACTGGTCTCAGTATAGATGAAACAAGAAAGAAAACGGAGGAGCTCTATAAAGACTTATGATAATAAGAGCCATAAGACTGAGGAATATAAGGAGTCACGTCTCATCCGAGATACCTTTCAAAGAAGGGATAAACGTCATAATCGGAAACACAGGCAGCGGTAAATCATCGATTCTGATGGGCATAGAATACGCACTTTTCGGCAAGATAGGGGAAGGAAGAGGGGAGGGAAAGATGCTGCTCAGGCACGGTTCAAGACAGGGAAGCGTTGAATTGGAAATACAGGAGGGAGATGATGTTTTCAAAATAAGGCGCGGTCTGAAGAGAACCTCAGAGGATGTGAGAAACGACGATGCGCAGAACTCTATATCAAAGAATGGAAAGGACGTTGACATACTTAACAGGGCGATGGATCTCAGCTTCTACATGAAAAATCTTTTTGGAATTTCAACAGCATCACCAATAAAAGTCTTCGAGGCGATAACATACATAAAACAGGATGAGCTTAAAGAATTGATATTTGACACCGGGCAGGAGAAGCAAACATACATAGATGGGCTTCTCCAGGTCGACAGATACGCAAAAACATATGAATGGATGAGGGATCTTCTGTCGGCTATAAACAAAGATGTCGATGTTTACAGGGCTCAGCAGCAGTTGCTAATAGGGGAGGAAAAGGCTATAGAGCTCGAGGAGAAGATAGTTGATCTAAGAACAAGCATATCTTCACTTAAAGCAAGCGAGGAGGTTCTGGTCGGCAGCATAAGAGAGAAGGAGGAGTACACGAGTCAGCTTGAGAAAGATGTAAGTTCAGGGAGAGAATTGAGACTGAAGCACGAAAGCCTGGTGTCGAAGCTAAATGAGAAGAAAGAAGAGATAATTAGACTTAACAAGCAGGCTGAGGAGAATCTGAAGATAATAAAGGAGAAGGAGGCGGACGCTGGAAAGTATTCCGCCGAGAAAGAGAGGGAATTAACGGAAAAGGAGAGAGCACTCTCGGATAGGCTCTCATCAAAGAACATCGAGATGAATTCTCTTTATCATATGATGTCTGATTTGGAGAGCAAGTACAACTCCTCCTCGAACAGGCTGGGACAGATAGAAAAGGAGCTGTCAGATCTAACTTTATCAAAAAATAAACTGAAAGAAAGGAAGGAAGTGATATTGAGGGAATTGCCAGCTGCTGAGAAGCGTCCGTCGGCGGATGAGATAGGTGGCAGGATAAAACAGATACAGGACGACATCAAGAAACTCGAGAAAGAGAAAGAGGATGCACTGATTTCAAAGACCTGTCCATATTGTGGAGCTCACTTCGAAGATCCATCTCATATCGCCTCGGAGTTTGGGAAGAGAATAGGAGAATACGAGGTTCTCTTAAAAGAGTATGAGGGGGCGAGAAAGACCGGCTTCGCCTCGGCAGAGACGATGAGAAAAGAGATGGAGGTGATAGATGAGAGGCTCGCAGAGATCGATTCAAGGGTCAGTCTTTTATTGATGGAAAAAGAAGGGATGGATCTGGATTCTTTATCGTCTTCATTGAAAAGATCAAAAGAAGAATACGCTAAAGCCGTCAAGGAAACCTCCGAACTTAATTCTCAAAGGGAAGATATACTTAAAGAGCTGGATGAGATAGTCAAGTTCAGAGGGATAGCTGATGAGATAAAAGTCCTTCGAGCAAGGGTCGAGACACTTAATGAGAGCATCGTAAAGGCTGATGAAGAGATATACAAGGTTTCATCGGAATTGAATATGCTTCAATTCAACGCTGAAGATCTGGAGAGAAAAGAAAAAACACTTAAAGAGACGCAGGAGGAGTTGAACAGAGCGAAGGCGCAGATAACAACGATCAAAAGGGAGATAGAACTGAAAGAGGAGACAATGAAAGAGTATGAGGATGAGATGAAAGAGATAAAGGAGCAGATGGAGAAGAAGGAAGAGATACAAAAGAAACTATCGCATGAGGAAAAGATTTTGGAAAGGCTCAATAATCTAAGGGAGGACATAAGAAGCATAAGAGAATATGTGAGAAATAAGTTTCTCAGTGATTTCAGAAGCATATTTCGTGAGAGGTTCTATGAGATAAGAAGCGAGGCCGACTACGATGTAGATATAGACAACAATTACAACGTCGTTATATCGGCTTCGAATGAGATTTTCGAGTCCAGGACCCTTTCAGGAGGGGAAAAGACGTCAGTTGCACTGGCTTACAGGATCGCACTATCGGCGATAGTTTCAAGGCTGGGCGGAATCAGCAGAAACGAACTTCTGATAATGGATGAGCCGACATCAGGATTGGATAAAGAAGATGTGAACGCATTGGCCTCATCTATAACGAAAATAAGCGGCATAAATCAGATAATAATAGTCACGCACGATGATACACTTAAAGGGATAGCTGACAGGGTGATAAGCGTTGACAAGGTAGAGGGGAAAACAAACATCAGCGTCAGCGACTTCTAAGAATTAATATTCAAAAATAGATATCTTAATTGGCAGGCTAACCGGGAAGTCAGTCCCTTCCTGTGAGCGCAAATGGACTTTAGGCGCGGTGACTACATCGGCGAGGGACAAGATCCTCTAATATGATGGCAAAGCTATCGATGAATGAGGGCCCTACAGGGATGGAGCCGTTAGAAACCCGGCCAGGTCCGGAAGGAAGCAACCGTAACTGATGGTTTCATCGCTTGTAGACACTCCTTCATGAGAGAATGTTGCCACCCTCTGTAGGGGTTATTGCCTCGAACCGATGGTGCCTGCCTTTCTGAGAGGACAGTAAAGATATTAATTGAAATAAGTAAATCAATTCTAGTCAGGGTACTCAAGTGGTTACGAGGCAGGCCTGCTAAGCCTGTTGGCGAAAGCCTGCGTGGGTTCGAATCCCACCCCTGACGAGCTGTTTCATTTTCTGATGAAGTCCCTCCCTTCTAACGTTTATAAATGATGATGATTTACTGAAAGCAATGGGAAGCTTAAGGCCAGGAAGAACGTACAGGGATCTCAAGCAGCCTTACACGAGAAAGTCTAAATATAAGAGCAAGAGCTTCGTAAAGATCGCTCAACAGCCAAGGATAACGCAGTTTCATTCCGGCGGAAAGATGGCTGATTTTGATACTAAGGTAGTAGTCATCAGCAAACGAACACTCCAGATAAGAGACAATGCATTGGAAGCTGCAAGGATCGTCGCTAATAAGTACCTCACCGACAATCTCGGCGAAACAGGCTTTCACCTTTTCGTTGTCAAGTTCCCACACCAGGTTTTGAGGGAGCACAGGTTTGCGACGATAGCAGGTGCTGATAGGTTCTCCTCGGGTATGCAGAAATCCTTTGGTAAACCGATCGGTCTCGCGGCGAGGCTCTTTGCAGGGGATGAGATATTCGAGATCTTCCTAAACAAGGAGAACGTTAAGATCGGAAAGGAAACAGCCAAGAAGATAGGCAAGAAGCTCGGTTTTCCTGTCTTAGCGATAGTTTCACAGGCGCGCGTCAGCTCATGAGCTCTTCTTTGTCATTGAGATACCTAAATAGTACAAAAAACAGGGACGATAGTCTATTCATGTAAGAGAGGATCTCTTTATTTTTTGTGACGCTGACGGTGTGTCTTTCAGCTCTCCTACATACAGCCCTGCAGATGTTTATTATTGTCGATTCAGTGTTTCCGTTCGGATAAACAAACTTGTGTATGTCCTTCACATTTAATGAGTATTCATCGATCTCTTTTTCAATTCTTTTTAGATTCTCCTGCAAGGAATCTTTTCTATACCCAGCCAGCTCAGAATTGATGATATATAGGTCCTTTTCGATGTTCTTCAATGTCTCCTTTACTTTCTCGTTCGACGTCAACGAATAGGCGAGGCCGATGATTGAACTGAGCTCATCTATATCGCCTATTGCCTCGACAGCATTGGAATTTTTCTTGGTTCTTTTTCTAAACAGGTCGGTTTCACCGTTATCTCCCCTTCCTGTATAGTATTTCATTTTTTCTCCTCTTCAGTATCCTCAGTATTGTTTGTGAGGTAATATTTCACCTTTCTTCTGATCCCATCTATATATACCCTGAACATGTCATATGAGAGATGATACAAAACAGTCTTTCCGCTTCTTTCCGATACAAGTATCTTATTGAACATCGGTGATATCAGCGTATAGAAATGTTTTTTTCCATTGGACGTGCTTATGTCTATCCCAAGAAAAGAGGCAAGCTCCTCCCTACTGACGGACTTTTTCTCCCTGAGAAAGTTTATCGTCTTTTCAGCTTCAGGATACAGTCTCACACTTTTTGGGTGAGTACCATATAAAATCTGGAGCAGTTCATCCATTGCCATTATCTATATTAATTGCTGAACCTTTTTAAATATCTGCGCTCTTCTATAAGGAATGCTTATAGGAAGGGATATTTTTGTCGTGGATAAAAATATTAAGGGAAAAGTGATCGATGAAACTAAGAATACCCTTTTGCTCTCCACGGAGAAGGGAATAAAAAGGATATTAAAGGATAAAAGAAAGATTATTATATACTTAAAAGATAAAGAAATTAAAGTCCACGGGGAAGATATCCTGATGAGACCTTGGGAATATGCGATACGCTGATCTGGCTAAACCAGCCGTAGAATGCAAGGACAAGAACTGTCCGTATCATGGCACATTGAGAGTGCACGGTCTGCACTTTGAAGGCGTGGTGGTATCGAGCAGATCGCCGAGAACAGCTGTCGTCGCTTGGGAAAGGCACATGAAGCTAGAAAAGTACGCTATATACGTTAAGAAGAGAACAAAGGTCATAGTTCATAATCCTGACTGCATAGGTGCAAAGGAAGGAGACAAAGTAATAGTGTATGAGACTAGGCCTATCAGCAGGTGGAAGAGGTTTGTGATCGTGAGGAAGTTGTGATATGGGAACCGGTAGGAAGGGCGGAGGTTTGAAGCCCTTGAAGGCGCGTATTTCGAAGGGGATCAACGTAAGCAGTTATATCAATGTCGCTGATAACTCAGGAGGAAAAATAGCAAAGGTGATTAATGTTCGCGGTTATCACGGCGTCAAGAACAGACAGCCGAAATGCGGTGTCGGTGATACCGTCTTTGTGGTTATCAAACGCGGCGACACAGCCGTCGTTCATAAGGTTTTTCCAGCGGTGATAATAAGGCAGAGAAAGGCCTACAGGCGGTTGAACGGTGTGAGGATCTGTTTTGAAGACAATGCATGCGTTCTGATAAAGGACACGGTCAAGTATGAGCCGGTCGGGACGATAATAAAGGGTCCACTGCCAAGGGAAATTTCGTTTAGATTTCCTAATATAACAAAGATAGCAAACAAGATCGTATGAAATCTCATTCATTCAGTGAACATTGGAACTCGAGTAAAAATCCGTCAAAGCAGAGGAGATACAGGAAGAACGCCCCATTGCATATAAAGCACAGGTTGCTTTCAGCTCATCTCTCAAAAGAGTTGAGGAATACTTACAAGATAAGGTCTTTTCCTTTGAGAACAGGGGACACTGTGATGATAATGCGCGGAAAGTTCAAGGGAATGGAGGGAAAGGTTGAGAAAATATATATGAAACAGTTAAAAGTTTCCGTGGATACAGCAAAGATAACAACAAAGAAAGGCACGAAAGTACCGCTGAAGATAAGGCCTTCGGCACTGCTGATAAAGGAATTGAATCTTTCGGACAACAGGAGGGCTAAGGCACTGGAGAAATATGGCAAGGCACGGTGAGTCGAAGCATTTTAAGCGATCAGTTGTGACAGGAGCAGTGAGCATACCGAGAAAAAGGTATAAGTATTATGTTAGGAATCTTCCGGGCAAACACGAGAACCAGTATGCGATCGCCCTTTTGGGTGTCATCAGGGATGTTGGGAAATTCGCGCTTAATGCGAAAGAGGCAAGGTATCTGATAAATAACGGCTTCGTGAAGGTAGATGGAAAGACAGTGAGAGAGGAGCGCTACAACCTAGGTTTCGGAGATATCCTGACGGTGAAGGAAGACAGCTTCATCCTTTGGTTTGGTCCGAGCGGTAAATTTATTCTCAAGCCTTATGACACGCCGGAAGTGAAATTAATGAAGGTTGTATCGATCTATAGTGGTAAGAAGGGAAAGAAGATACTTTTCACAAATGATGGGAGAAACATAATTTATGATGGAAGTATCAAGGCTGGTGATTCGATAAAGTACAATCTTAAGGAGAAAAAGGTCGTAGAGATCATACCTTTTGAGCAGGGGAGGGAGGCTGTGATATACCGCGGTAAGAATCTCGGGAAATCTGGAAAAATAGAGGAGATCGTAGGCGACAATTCCCTTCTCTCTATCAATGGCGAGAAATTAACCGCACTTTCAGATGCATGCATGGTGTTATGAACATGGAAAATAAAATGAGGAACATCTCTGTTGAGAAGATTACGTTGAATGTCGGTGTTGGAGAGCCTGGGGAGAAGCTTGAAAGGGTCGTAACATTGTTGAAGAACATCACTGGAAGCCAGCCGGTCAAAACCAAGGCGAAGAAAAGGATACCGGAGTGGGGATTGAGACCAGGTCTGGAGGTTGGCGTCAAAGTTACTCTGAGGGGAAAGAAAGCTGAAGAAATGCTTCAGAGGCTTTTCAAAGCCGTTGAGAACAAGATACCTGGCAATAAATTTGATGAACAGGGGAACTTTTCCTTCGGCGTGCCTGAATATGTTTATATTCCCGGCGTAAAATATGATTACACTGTCGGGATAATCGGCCTGTCTGTTGCAGTGACCCTCAAAAGACCGGGCTTCAGCATCTCAAAGCAGAGACAGAGAAGAAGCATCGGGAAAAAGCACATGATAACAAAGCAGGAGGCCATGGATTTTGTGAGGGAAAGATACAAGGTGGATGTCGTCTGATATGGAAAGTGCGTATGAAAGAATATTGAGAACATTAGAGAAGAAACCTGCGAAGAAGGCGAGGTTCATCAGATTCAACAGCAGGAAACAGAGGAAATATGGTATCGCTACGCACAGATGCGTAAGATGTGGAAGATTTGAGGCTCACATCAGCGTTCATGGACTTAATTACTGCAGGGAATGCTTCAGAGAGGTTTCAAAGGACCTCGGTTTCAAAAAATACGGGAAGGAGGTATGACAGATACATTATCTGATGCAATAAACACGATAAAGATCGCGAGGAAGACGGGAAAGGCAGTCTGCGTTCTGAAGCCGTTTTCTAAGCTGCTTGTTAACGTCCTGGGAATACTTCAGAAAAACGGTTACATAGAAAAATATGAAATGATCTCGGATTCAAGGGGAGGCTTTATAAGGGTGACATTGAACGATTCGCTGAATGAATGCAAAACAATCAAACCGCGCATATCTGTGCGTTTCGAGGACCTTCAGCGTTACGAGAAGAGATTCCTTCCCGCCCTGAATTTCGGTTTGCTCATCCTTTCCACGAGCAGCGGCGTGATGACAAACATCGACGCAAGAAATAATCATGTCGGTGGGAGGCTTTTACTATATGTCTATTAAGTTCAATGTACTAGTACCGGAGAATGTAGATTTGAGAATAGATGGGAAGAAAATCTATGTCAAATCAGAGAAGGGAGAATTATCTACGGACATACGTTATTCTTTCTTGAATGTCACAAAGGATGGCAAGCTTCTTCGTATAACAGCGCAGAAGGATAACGATTTTCAAAAAGCTATAGCCGGCACGCTGGCGGCAAGTGTGAGGAACATGATTAAGGGCGTGACGGAGGGATACACAGCGACCTTGGAGCTGGTTTACTCACACTTTCCTGCCTCTCTGAAGCTTGATGGGAAGAAGCTTCTGGTCGAAAATTTTGTTGGTGAGAGAAAAAGCAGAGAAATCTTGATACCAGACGGTGTTGATATCAAAGTCCATGGTACACAGATCACTCTCTCAGGTATAGATAAATATCTCGTTGGTCAAACCGCTGGAAGCATAGAGGCAGCAACAAAGTTGAAGGCAAAGGATAGGAGGGTATTTAAGGACGGGATATATATAACGAAGAAGCCCTGAAAAAATATGGAATTCACAAAACACGATGCGGGAAAATTGAAGCGTGTCGGCAGCTCCTGGAGGCTACCGAGAGGAAAGAAGAACAGAGACCGGCTTCAAAGAAGGGGACACAGGAAACTACCGCAAGAGGGTTTCAGGCGTGCAAGAGAGGAGAGGGGAAAGATAAACGGAAAGGAGGTTTTTCTGCTCCATTCTCTCTCTGAGATTTCACAGTTGAATCAGGATAACATCGTCATAATTTCATCATCCGTAGGAAAAAGGAAGAGGGAAGCTCTATTGAAGGCGTGCACGGAAAAGGGGATAGAGGTATTGAACCATGGTGTCACTAAAAACACAGAGAAGGGTAGCCAGTGAAATACTGGGTGTTGGGGAGAAGAGGATCAAGATGGATCCATCGAAGATGAAGGAGATAAAGGAAGCGATAACAAGGGAAGACATCAAGAAGCTGATAGATCAGGGTGTGATCTCCGTCAGACCGATCGTCGGTCAGTCAAGAGCGAGGGCAAGGGTGCTCGCTGAAAAGAAATCAAGAGGACATAGGAAGGGCAGGGGAAGCAGAAAGGGAAAGCTTTCAGCGAGGGAGGCGACGGACTGGAGGCTTAAGATAAGAGCACTCAGGAGGGAGCTTAAGAAGCAGCTGAGTGCAGGAAATATAAGTAAAGCGGAATATAGACTGCTTTACAGACGCGCAAAGGGAGGGGCATTTCACAGTGTTTCCCACCTTAGATACATGATAAGCGCGGAGCGGAAGAACCAATGAAAAAGAGAGCTGTTAAAACTGATTATAGGAGAAGGATGAAACTTTTGAAGTCCGGTTTACCAAGACTTGTCATCAGAAAGACGAACCGCTACATAATAGGGATGATCGTTGAGTATTCTCCATCCGGAGACAGGACGAGTAAACTGATCACGAGCAAATCATTGAAGAAATACGGTTGGGAGCTTGGTCTTAAGAATACGCCTGCTGCCTATTTGACTGGCTTTCTGATCGGAAAGACAGGAGGGGTCAAGGAAGCCATCGTTGACAAGGGGAGACATACAATGAGCAAAGGAAGTTTCATACGTTATTTCATAAAAGGCGCGCTGGATGCAGGGATGGATCTTCATGTAAAGGAAATGGATATCGACAAGGAGAGAATGGTCGGAAAACATATTTTAGATTATTATTCAAAGGACTCATCAAAGTTTTCAGAGCTCGGTGATAAGATTAAACTTATAACTGATGAGTTCAATAAGGTGATTGAGAAAATAAATCAGGAAAATGGAAGATGAGGTTGAAGAGAAGCAAGAGATAGAAGAGGAGAAGCAGCAGAAGTCGTACAACTTCAAGACGGAACTTGGAAAAAAAGTCCTGTCTGGAGAAATAAAGAACATCGATGAAATACTCGACAGCAATCTAAAAATACTTGAGGAGGGCATCGTTGACTATCTTCTTCCTGATCTTGAAATAGAATATCTTTACATCGGCCAGTCAAGGGGAAAGCTTGGTGGAGGAAAGAGAAGGATCGTGAAGAACACACAGAAGGTTACCGCCGAGGGAAAGAGGCAGAGGTTCTCCGCTGTCGCCGTTGTAGGGGATAAGAAAGGCCATCTTGGGATAGGCAGAGGAAGCGGGCTAGAGTCGGTGATAGCAAAGGAAAAGGCCGTAAAAAATGCAAAATTGAACATCACGAAGGTGCTTCTGGGCTGCGGTAGCTCCGAGTGTGCCTGCAGGGAGAAGCATTCTATTCCATTCGTCACCACGGGGAGAAGTGGCTCAGTGAGGGTGACGTTGATTCCAGCTCCAAAAGGTGTCGGTGCTTGCACGGCAGATGATATCAAGACGATAATACGTCTCGCCGGGATAAAGGATGTTTGGTCGAAGGTCATAGGTCAGACAGGTACAAGGGTCAATCTCGGTTATGCGACCTTCGATGCGCTGAGGAAATTAAATCTTTTCAGGTACAATGATAAAAACAAGGAAGAGTTGGGTATCTGATTCACATGGAAAAGCTTTGTGTGATAAAAATAAGGTCGGATATAAGGGCAAATGGTAAGCAGAAGGAGATTTTTTCGATCCTTGATTTAAGAAAACAAAATAATTGTGCGATATTTGATAAAACAGATTCGATTTTAGGTCTATTGAAGGAAGTGGAGGGTTACGTGACGTACGGCGAGGTCGATGCCGAGAGCCTCAAAAAGCTACTGAAAAAGAAAACAACCATAGATGAACAGAAACTGGATCAATTTGTAAAGGATTTTTTTGATTCAAAGGCCAAACTTTCCGACCTCGGGATCAGAAACAGATTTTCGCTTCATCCGCCGAGGAAAGGATTTGAGAGAAAAGGTAAGAAAGTACCGTATAAATTGGGAGGAGCTGCCGGTTATCGGGGAAAAGATATAAATGAACTTTTGTTGAGGATGATATGAAACACAAGAAACTTAGAGGAAGCAACACCGCTGGAAGAGGGGCAGGAGATAGATCCCGCAGCGGAGCTGGGAGAAGGGGAGGAAGAGGAAAAGCTGGCGGGGGAAAGAGAGGACAGCAGAAGCTGATGTCTTTCCATGAGAATAGGCATGCTCCGGAGGAAAGGCACATTAAAAAGATTCCCCTTAATTTGAATCGTATTCAATTTATTATCGAAAAGCTGAAAAAGGATGGAAAGCTGGTATACGATGGTGATAGGATCGTACTTCACCTAGACGAGCTCGGTTTTTCAAAAGTCTGTGGCGGTTTCAAGGGCGAAAAGATGAAGCTTGTCGTTTACGGCAAGGCATCTGCCAAAGCGGAGGAGGACATAAAGGCGGGCGGTGGTGAAGTTAGATATGAATGAGAAGATCAAAAATTTTCTCTCAAATTTGCCATCCGTTCCAGTTCCAGAGGAGAAGCTTTCACTCAAAACTAAATTTATCTGGACAGGCATCATCCTTCTTCTTTTCATAATCATGTCCTTCACCCCTCTTTACGGGGTCAGTAGCGCATACAGTTTGAACTTTGAGATACTTCAGGTTCTTCTTGCTTCTCACTTCGGTTCACTTCTTTCCTTAGGTATAGGTCCGATAGTTAGCGCAAGCATAATAATACAAATGCTGCAGGGGACAGACATCATACACATAGATACCTCAACGAGGGACGGAAGGGTCCTTTTTCAGGGTCTGCAGAAGATATCTGCGATCATATTTGTTATAATAGAGAATGCGGTCTATGTTTTCAGTGGCGCACTCTCCCCTGCCGGTCCAGGCCTATTTTACCCGCTGGTGATGTTCGTTCAGCTTGTGATAGCTGGCTTTATCCTTGTACTGATGGATGAAGTTGTAAGCAAGTGGGGAATCGGTTCAGGTATAAGTCTCTTCATATTGGCTGGAATCTCCCTTCAGCTCATCAATACGACCTTCAATCCATTCATCTCACCGCAAGGTGCGATACCGGCGATCATATCTTCATTGTCAACAGGTGCACCGTTGAGCGCATTGTTCCCTGTTATAACGATAATATCGACGATAGCGTTGTTCGCGGTTTCAATATGGCTTCAGGGTGTCAAGGTAGAACTTCCTCTCGCCTTCGGTAGGCTTAGAGGCTATGCGATAAGATGGCCGGTTGCGCTTTTTTACACAAGTATAATACCGATAGTGCTGATCGTTTCGATCGTCGCGGGTATCCAGTTTTTCGGTTTGGAGCTGTTCCATTCAGGAATAACGATACTTGGAACATATACACAAGAATCAACGATATTCGGCGTTCAAGAGGTTCCGGTGAGTGGAATAGCCGCGTTGTTGTCACCTCCAACTATACAACAATTGTATGTTAGTTATACCACCACGGGCATAACCCTTCTGCAGATCGAATCCATGATAGTCTATACCCTCGTTCTGGTGATAGGTGCTGCTATTTTTTCATATCTCTGGATGTTTCTTGGAGGGCAGGATCCAAAATCCGTCGCTACACAACTGATAGAATCCGGTCTTTCGATGCCTGGTTTCAGGAGGGATGAAAGGGTCTTGACGGAGGTTCTGAAGCGTTATATTATTCCTCTCGCTGTGATAGGCGGTGCGCTGACGGGTCTTATAGCGGCACTGGCAACGTTCCTTGATACGCTCACCGCGGGGATAGGTATATTACTTATAGTCATGATAATATATCAGTTCTATACATCTTTGATGAGCGAGAACAGGGAGGAATTCGAACCGATCAAGGACAAATTGGTCGGAGAATCTGAAGAATAAATATGATTTGGGAAGCTTGGCTTGTTGTGATCCTAGGGGTGATCGTCGGTGTTTCCGGGCAGATCGCATATCTTTTGATCGTCGACCATGAGAAGGTAAGGGCAAGCAAATCAAGGATAAAAGAGCTTCAAACGAAGATAAAAGCGACCCCGCCGACAGATCCTTCCTTCAAGTCATTGCAGACGGAACTTCTTTCAGAGAATGCGAAGATAATGAAGCAGACAATGAAACCAACTTATGTGACCTTCATCCCTTTTCTTATAATATTTGTTTTGGTTGAGATGTATCTAAGTGCTGTTCCGATCACCATCGGCGTTCCAATTTCTGCTCAGATCATTGGGAATTTCACAGGCAATATAACCTCAACCTGTCTCATGATCAACGGGGAGTTGACTAGGTCGCTTTCTGTCGTCAATGGGATGGCATTCAATGCGACTGTATTGAAAGACAACTGCACCCTCTTTTTTATAAGCAATCATGCCAAAAGCAATGTGAGCCTTTCAGGCCTTGTCGGATCGGTACAGAAGAAGGTCTTTTCAGTGAACGGTGTGAAATTGGCTTTTACCCCCAATGACCTGATCGTAGCATCCTTTTACCTTCCACCTTTCGGAACGATCTATATAAACTGGTTCTGGGCTTACCTTATTTTCTCTCTCATCTCTGGATTGGGCTTGAACAGGGTCTTCATCCACTACAAGCTTGTGGCTTAGGAATTCTGAGGGTCATCGCTGGGTACAGGATTCGAACCTGTGCATCCTTACGGAAACTGGCTCTCAAGGCCAGCGCTTTAACCACTCAGCCAACCCAGCATTCATTATAGAAGGCTAACATCAATTTTATAGTTTTCTTTTCCTCTTTCTTTTGTTTTTTCTTCTGTACAGGAGCACAACGATGACAATTCCAAGACCGATCATCCCTGCCACGACTATCTCCCTTACAAAGGCGATAATCGACAGGGAGAGCACCAAGGAAACATAAGTCATCCAGCTCCCGAGATCCCTGGCATCACCCCTTTTGGTTCCGAAGGTCAAGAACAGAATAGTAAAGCTTACAAGAAACCATCCGACGAAGTTTGATAGAGGGACACCATAGTAGAAATTATCAAGTGTTGTCAGCCATATCCATGCCCTTCCGCTCAGAAGCGGATCCATCACAACATCAATAAGCATGGTGAAAACAGCTGAAAGGAAGAGGGAATTGAAGGTCATATATGACACAGCAATGAATGAAAACCACATGAAAGGTATCAGCAACGGGATCCCGAATATCTTATAACCAAGGTTAGAGGTGTAAATGTATTTTCCAAAGGGAAAGCCGTAGTGCACACCGAGGAACTCAAACGCATAGGAAAGGACCACCGCCGTCAGCAGAAATTTTGTGCTTTTTTCCAGGCCATATTTTTTGACGGAGAGAAGAAAAGCGTATGGGATCAGAAGGGTATACGCAAGAAAGGAGAAGAAGTTGTTTGGAAAAGCGGTGGCGATTATTACCACAGATATTATGAGAGAAAGCAGCCAATACTTTTGTGCATCCATAATATTTTATGGGGTTACCCTTTCAGGAGTTCTTGGAAGAAGCGTGGCTTCAGCGATGTTTTGAAGGTCTAACATCTGCTTTACTATCCTCTCAAGGCCGGTGCCTCCTCCGCCATGCGGGGGTGCTCCATACTTAAAGAAGTCAAGATAGAATGAGAATTTTTCAGGATCAAGACCTTTCTCCTTCAATTGAGATACGAGAACATCGTACCTGTGTTCTCTCTGTGCAAGGGTCGTAATTTCTAATCCTTTGTATATCAGATCGGCCCTGTATGTTACATCCTCCTCACCTGCCTTTCGCATGTGATAGAACTGCGCGGCTGACCAGGGGAATTCGGTCAGGAAGAAGAAGTCACTTTTGTACTTGTTCTTTACGTACTCTCCGAGCATTCTTTCGCCCTCAGGGTCTATGTCATCCCCTATTTCCTTGTTATATTTCTCCTTCAGTATTTTCTTAGCTTCCTTGAATGGAATGCGGGGGAACTTATAATGCTGGAGCTCCGCCCTCGCACCAAGTATGTCCAGTTCGGTCTTGTTTTTCTTGTGTACAAACTTTAGTAGCTTAACCATCAGCTCCTCCATTATTTTCATAATCTCCTCATACGACTCTATGAAGCCCATCTCTATATCCACACTAGTATACTCGCACAGGTGTCTTGTGGTATGGTGGGGCTCAGCCCTAAAAACAGGCCCTATCTCAAATACTTTCGGATAGCCAGCTATCACCATCATCTGTTTGTAGAATTGAGGCGATTGTGCAAGATAAGCAGTCTTATCGAAATATACTATCGGAAATACATTTGCCCCTCCTTCTGTAGCCTGCGAAACTATCTTTGATGAATGAAAGTTGACAAAGCCTTTTTTCTGGAAGAAATCATTTATAAAGTATGTGACAGTGCTTTCTATTTTGAATATCGCGTGCTGTTTCTCCTTTCTCAGGCTCAGGAAACGGTAATCAAGCTGTTTATCGAGTGTTGAATCAATTTTTTCATTCATATTCAGCGGTATCGGCTGCTCAGCGTGCGCAAGTATCTTGATCTCCAAAGGGGTTATCTCGAAGTTATTGATGACATCGCTGTTGAGTTTTATCTTTCCCCTCAATACAATCACATCTTCAGGCTTGAGTGATCTTGCGATAGAAAAATTTGGTTCATTTTCTTCTGTCAGAGTAGCCTGATAGTATCTACCATCCTCCCTGACGATCAGAAATATTATTTTATTTAGATCTCTGACGGCGCTTACCCATCCCTTTAAAACTACTATATCTTCTGTTTCGTAAAACATATCTAATTCGAGTAAATGAAGGTATTAATATTTTATTCTTAATTATCTCAATCTCAAGGCATCGAGAATCTTCGGTGCGACGGTTTCTATGTGCTCATTTGTCCTAGCGTATTTCATCAAAGCGATGATTTTGCTCTCTTCTCCATGATCCAGCACAAGCCTCCTTGGTTTCGGTTTTATGTCCTTTAAGTACCTTTCCAGTTCTTTTCTATCCGAGTGGCCGGAGAAGCCTTGTATTGAGTATACAGGCAGGTTCACATTAAAATGTCTGAGGGATCCGTTCAGATCTATACTCACCTCCTTTGCTCCCTCCTGAAGTGCCCTTCCAAGTGTACCATTACCTTGGTAGGAAACAAGTACGACGGCGTTTCTATCGTCTTCGCAGAGATTGGCAAAGTAATAGACAGATGGGCCCCCATTAAGCATACCTGAGGTAGCAAGTATTATAGCAGGACCTCCAGACAGGACTTTTTGTCTTTCCTCTTCGCTCACAACATGTTTGAATATCTTTGACATGAAAGGACTGTTATTGTACTCTATTATTCTCCTTTTTGTCTCAGCATTCATGAACTCTGGATATACGGTATATATCGCCGTCACATCCCAAAGCATCCCATCAACAATCACCGGCACATCCTGGAGGAAGCCGTAGCGTGTCCATTCCTCGGCCATAAGCATTATCTCCTGTGCCCTTCCTACTCCAAGCACCGGCACTAGAACCTTCCCCCCTTTATCAATGGTCTTCTTAACAATATCAAAGAAAAAGTTTTCGGCTTCCTCTCTGCTTGGCTGCTTATCATCATCACCACCGTATGTGCTTTCCATGATCAGCGTTTCAACCCTGTCGAATGTGTTATCGGCTTTGTTCAGTGTTTTTGAGTCAGCGTATTTGAAATCTCCGGTGTAAAGGATATTGTGGAAGCCGTTTCCTACATTAAGATGAACCATCATCGCTCCAAGTATATGGCCTGAATTGTGTAATGTCACTCTAACATCAGGCGTCACATCAGTCACCTCGTTTGGATTCAGGACTATAGAATACTTCAACATCTCTTTTATGTTGTCGATGTTGAACAGCTGCTTTTCATTCGTTTTGTCTGTAAGGGAGAGATAGTCGAGATGAAGCAGAGTCATCACATCTCTAGTTGGGGCTGTTGAAAAAACAGGACCCTTATAACCGTATTTGTACAGGACAGGAAGAAATCCGCAGTGATCCAGGTGGCTGTGGGTAATCACAACAGCATCAAGCTTTGATATGTCAAATTCAGGTGCATCGATCCTTGGGACCGGATCCCTTGAATTGCTGACATCTATCCCCGCATCCACAAGAACACTGCTTATTGGGGTTTGTATAAGGATCGCGGATCTTCCGACCTGTCTGAAGCCACCAAGGGCGCTCATCCTAACCCAATATTTATCGTTGACATCAAACTTCGAATTGTAGATTTTTTCGCCTATTGAATTCATCAGTTTCTTCCTGAAATCAGCGTTCGAGAAAAGCATCTCCCTAATCGCCCTCACGATATCGGATTTTATCAGAGGGTATCTTAGTGTCGCTATCGACCAGCCTGTTTTGTCTTTTATTTCCTTGGCGACGTCCATTCCCTTGCTTATCATCTCAGGCCTCATCACTTCTAATGTTGCAATGCTCCTGTCCCTTTCAAACCATATCTGCTTTATCTCCGCGGATTTAGGTACGATCTTTTCGATCTCTTTCTCAGCTTCCTTTTCATCCATTAGAAGAGAGGGATCCAGGCGGACCTCAATCCTTTTTTTCTTAGTGTTCACTATTGGTTTGATGATGTCCAGATTGTTAACAAGGAAATTTTTGTTTTTTGTGTAGACTATTATGTTGGATACTTCAAACTCTATATCGCTCACTAGAGAGGGATCGCCTATCATCTCCGCTATTTCCTTTTTTATGTCCATATTTTATCTAAACTTGTCATAGAATGCGGTCCAATTGTAATATCCGCATATGTCTCCCGCTTTTTCATTTGCATTGCATATCGCTGCTATTATCATATCTGCCTCTATTCTCATCGCAACGGAATAAGCATCATCTTCTCCATACATGGCCTTTTGTGCCAGCTCGGTTGCATTCTGCGAGATGTTCATCGGTGCCAGTGCTGTCAGAGCTCCATTCATATAAACACCAGCAAAACTTTCGAGAGGAGTGCCGAAGGCATTGTTCACTATCGCCCCGTTTTTGACTCCAAGAGCATACAAGGGTTCAAATTCAGGATAAGCCTCGAGCATCTGCTGGGCAGGAGGGGGATAGAATCCATAGGGCATATAATACTCAACACTGTTGAATTGAACTGTCTTGGAACGGTATGTGTTTCCGACCATGAATTTGAGGGTAGTTTCATTCGTTTTCCCTTGGATCGATTCATTAGTCAGCGTTCCATTTTTGAGCCAGTAGACGACGGGAACGGTAACATTTTTCTCCCCAAATAGGAATTCGGGAAGATTTCCATCACCGTATGAATATGAATCTATCAGGGACGAGAAGTTTCCAAACTGGTCTAATGCGATCACAAGTCCAACGCTCAATCTGGCGCAGAACTGGCAGTTTGTCATGCTGGCCAAATAAACCATCACCTTCCCATCGGTGTTATTGATCATCAACCCATCATTTTGAGACTTGGGGATGAAAATATCATACTGATTAGCCGTTATTTTTCCGCTCATAAGGGCGTTCGCCGTTGTTATCAGGTTGCTGGACACATTATCTGAAGGCTGCGTTTGGTAATAGCTTGCATGGTATAGGAATTCATAAGTTGCAAATATCACAACTAAGACAGCCAAAGCGGCTATCACGGCGATCACAATCAGCCTTGTTCTTCCTTTCGCACTTTTATTTTCCTCCATATTTTCTCAAAAGAATAATGAATGAGAAAGGAGAATTTTACTTGGAGATGATCTTATTGATCTCCTCGTCTGTAAGCTTGTTATACCCTTTTTTGTTGATCACGACTATATCTATTCCATTTCCTGTGTAAACATCACGTTGAAGGGAGGAGGAAACTGCTTTGTGCGCTAATCTTATCGCCTCCTCTTCGCTCATATTATCCTTGTAATCTGCTTGTAGGACGCCAAGCGCAAAGACACCGCCGGAACCGGTGAAAGCGTACTTGTCTTCGGTGTATGATCCAACCTCATCTATCACAAATAATCTCGGCTTTGTATCATATCCACCAACAATTAGCTCAGCGTACAATATATTCAGGGACAACCTCTTTTCGTAAAGCATTGAACTCAGCAACCCAACAACGGCCTCTGTTGTCATCTCAGACCCAGATCTTATTGTGAAAAGCCTTGTTTCAGCCTGTATGAGCTTGACAAGCACCTGTAGGTCAGACACCAATCCAGCTGTCGTTATTCCTATGTTTTTCGTCACAGGAAATATCTTTTGTCCATTTGGATGTGCGACAATGTGATCCAAAGACACCCTTCTATCCGCTGCCAAAACTACACCGTCCTTGTAGACAAGCCCTATCGTTGTAGTTCCAGTTTTTTCAGCCATAAACATCAGATTGATTGTCGATTATCGTATAAAAACCTTTTTTGGTTAAGAGTATACAGACGTTTCCTATATTTAACCCTTTTCTTTTTTTGATTTTCCACAAATCTGATCGTCAGTACAAAAAGAATTTAAATCCTCACAGCATATTATAATGAATGCAGTTTGAAGATATAGCTGAGCCGAACGAATTGATCGTCAGAGAGGGCTCCAACAATTTCATAAAGATAAACATGACAAAAGGAAAGGAAGGAGACAGGGAGATAACTTTTATAAGCATCAAGAAGGGTTATTATGTTGATGTAAACGGTAAAAAGCAGGAAAGGATAAAAACAAGCCTTTCCGTGAATTTCGACGAGTTACCTCTTCTGATAGAGGCACTGTCATCATTTAAGAAAAAACTTGAGTCAAGCACATTTTGATGCTTATGAATAAAATAATTTACGTATTGTTGTTTGTCGTAGCTTTATCACTAATAGGGGTCTCGCACGCGTCTCCATCAAATCTGACTGTGATTGGAAAAGCAGGCCTCTACATCTTCGGCGTGACCCAAGAGCCGAATGGAACGATGGTCGGTGTACCCGCTATGCTTAATCTTACCGTCACGAAGGGGACAGGGCAGATATATATAGGTTCAACCCCCTTGACAGGCACGGATACACAAGCACAGGCAGTCATATCAACGGATGTTGCGTGTAGGTTATTAAATGTCAACTGTAATCAGTATAATTTCTATTATTTCATCACCTCCTTTTCCCCAGAAGTGAGCGGGCCGAGCGCCGGTGGCGCTTTCACCATCGCCGCCATGTCGATTCTATCTGGTAAGCCGTTAAATCCGAATGTAGCGATGACGGGTACAGCGAATCCGGATGGGAGTGTCGGGATTGTCGGGGACGTATCTGAGAAGAGTGAGGCAGCTGCTCTTCAGGGGATAAAGATCTTCCTCTATCCTTCGACTGACAACGTATCTTCGAGCGCTGAATCTTTTGATCAGGCCCGTGGAATGGAGACGATTCCCATAAGCACGATAGATCAGGCCTTCGAATATTTTACAGGCTATAGCGTGTATCAACCATTAAATTCTAGCATCTATACACCGTTTTACAATGCGGTCATGAACAGGACATACTATGTAATTTCTTCCTATCAAACCCAGCTTTATGATAGCCTCCCAAGCGTCACGCCTAGCAATCAGACGGCTGAGTACTACATAACAACCGCGCAGAACGCCATCACTAGGGAGAGGAGTCTTTATTCGGAAGGCGATGCATACGATGCGGCTAGCCTGGCTATAAATACTTCCATCCCCGATCTTGTGATGGCTAGAGTGATCGAATCAAGCGGCGGAAATCTCCAGTCTTATCTCAGTTCTTTAATCAATCAAGAATATGGACAGATCTCCTCGACTTACAATAATGTAACTCAAGACTACGTAACAAATTCCTCCGATCTCGATCTGAAGTTGATTGCTGTGGATAGACTTGCCCAGGCCAGTTATCTCCTGAACGCATCAAATTCCTCCCTGTCATCGAATCTCTCCCAGGCCCTTTATTACTACGCTCTTGCGAACACGAAGCGCGTCTCGGCTGTTTTTTGGGTTTCTATTCTGCCAAGGGGCCATGTTTCGTTCAGTCAGGATTCATTTTATAATTACAGCTCCTATTATCTGTATAAAGCCTCTTCCTATGCCGATTATTCAGCGCTTCTGGGCGTGAATTCCCCGGATCAGATTTCACTGATGAATTATTATCTTAACAAGGCAAATAATTATTATAATGAAGGTCAGTATATACCATCGATCTTCGATTCTATTGAGGCGTTAGGGGTGTCACAATTGATAATAGAGGAAAACAGTGTGATAAATGGCTCCTTTGCTCCTATAAACTCTCAGCTTGCAAACATGGCCTTAGCATCCATAGACAACGCTGAAAGAGCAGGGGTCACGCCGTTCCTTGGAATAAGTTATTATCAGTATGCTCAGAGCTTCTCCCCTGATACAGGAGAGGCGTATCTGATACAATTCTATGCAAATTCTATGCTGTACTCGGAGTTTGAGGAAGACCTTGTCAGCGGTGCTACATTGAAAAGTGTGGCACTTGTTCCTTCATCTGCTCCTGTTCAGAATGTTTACACATTTCAGCCTGGAGACGCATATATTTTATATTTCCTCTTCATAGTTTCACTCATAATAATCGCTCTTAAATTGATCTCAGAAAACAGATTTCATCCTGTAAGCAAAAATAAGAAAACCAGGCATCAAAAACACTGAATATTTTTGTGTTAGAAAAACCATCAACCTAGAAACACTTAAATATCCCAACTTCTATAATAATAATTTATGAATACAATCCCTTATACCAAT